>JARGNS010000556.1:424-2576 GCA_029213105.1 Planctomycetota bacterium | reverse complement strand
TGGGAAGGTACCGGCAGCGACGCGCCGCGCCCAGGGGTGCGGTGCGCGTCGCTCCGGCGAGCGGCTACCAGGTTGCCAGGCCGTCCCGGAGCCGGGACCCCGCCATTCGGGCCCGGGCGCCCCTCGGAGGGGTACCCTCCCGGGGTGCTCCCTGATCTGACCGTACTCCTCGCGCTGCTCCTCGGGCTTAGCCACCTCGCCGGCGCCCCGGACCACCCGGGCCGCGCCCTGCTGGGCAGCCTGCTCTGCTTCGTGGTGGGCGGTGCACTCAGCCGCATGGCCGCCGCGCGCGGGCTGCGGGCCGTGGACGACGACGACATCCTCGTCGCGGAGTCCAGCGCCCGCTGGATCATGCTCTGGCCCTTCCTCGCCTGGATCGGGGCGCTGGCGGGCTTCGACTGGGGCGCCCTCGTCCACGCCAACGTGCCCAAGATGTGGTGGATCGCGCCCTACGTCGTGCTGCTCGCCCCCATGGGCGTGATGTTCGCCGTGGCCTGGGCGAGCCGCGCCGAGGTGCAGGCCGAGCTGATCCTCAAGCGCGGCGGGACGCCGTCGGTGCGCGGCGCACGCGCCGCCATCGCGGCCGGCTTCAAGCGCAACCTGATCGCCCTCGCGCCGCTGTTCGTCCTGCTCGGCTTGATCGATGGCATCTGGGTGCTGGGCGAGCTGGGCGTCGAGCCGCTGCGCATGCTCTCGCTGTGGTCCGAAGCCATGCCGCTCGTGCAGATCGGCTTCATGCTCGCGATCATCGGCGTCACGCTGCCGTTCCTGCCGCGCATCATCGCCAAGCTCCTCGGCGCCAAGCCGATGGCGCCGGGCCCGATGCGCGAGACGCTGGAGCGCGCGGCCGCCAAGATCGACCTCACGTACCGCGAGATCATGATCTGGCCCACGAAGGGCCGCATCCTCAACGCGATGGTGGTGGGCTTCACCGGCCGCTCGCGCATGATCTTCCTCACCGACGGCCTCCTGCAGGTCCTGCCGCCCGAGGAGGCGATGGCCGTCTTCTTCCACGAAGCCGGCCACGCCAAGAAGCAGCACCTGCCGCTGTTCCTCGTGACGTTCCTGGGCCTCGCGCTGCTCTTCGAGGAGCTGCGCATCCCCATGCAGGCGGTGGGCATCCCGCTCGAGTTCCAGATCCTGCTGCACCTGGGGCTCTTGTGGTTCGGCCTGCTGGGCTACGTGTCGCGCCGCTTCGAGCGCGAGAGCGACGTGTTCGGTGCCGAGCACGCCACCGTGCTCGAGACCGACCCCGAGCCCATGCACCTGCCCGGCCTGCCCGCCCCCCTGCCGCGCGGCAACGGCCTGATGATCCTCGCGCTCAAGCGCATCCAGACCGTCATGGCCTACGCCGGCAGCCACCGCCACGGCACGGTGGACGACCGCATCGCGTTCCTCACGATGCACGGGCTCGACCCCAGCCTGCGCCTGAGCTTCCGGTCCGACATGAAGCGCCTCAAGCGCATGATGCTGGGCCTGCTGGTGGGCGCGGTCCTGCTGACGGCCTGGCGCTTCCCGATGGCCCTGGCCCACGCGCATGCCCAGGTGGACCGCCTGGAGGCCGTCCGCATCTACGAGCGCGCCATCGCGCTGGAGCACACCGGCGACGGGGAAGGCGACACGGCGCAGGCCCAGGCGCTCTTCGCCGAGGCCTACGCGGGCTTCGAGGCCTCGCTCGCGCAGCTGGGCGAGCGCGACGACGTCGCCTCGCGCGACCTGCGCGTGCAGACGACCTACGCCGCGGCCGACATCGCCATGCACGGCCTGCTCGACGTCGAGAACGCCCGCCGCCACTACACCGACATGCTCGGCCTGCTCGACAAGTACGAGTACAGGTCGCCCCTGGCGGCCCTGATGCGCTTCGAGTGCCACATCGACCTCGGTCGCATCGCGGCCTGGGACTACGCCGCGCTGCCCGTGGGCGACGCGGGGCGCGACCGCCGCGCCATGGACGGCCACCTCGTCAAGGCGCGCAAGCTGCGCGACTTCGAGATGGGCGGGCTCCCCGAGAACCGCGAGCTGAAGGACGACCTCTTCCTCGGCCAGCGCGCGCGCCTGCTGGCGGCCACGATCGACGCCGCCGTGGGCGAGTACGGGGTCGCGCGCGAGGAGCTGCTGCGGCTCGCCCGCGTCGCCGAGAACGCCCGCGCCA
>JARGNS010000556.1:0-355 GCA_029213105.1 Planctomycetota bacterium | reverse complement strand
GGACTGGGGCAAGTACGAGATCGCCGCGGCCGCGCGGCGCGAGCTGGCGAAGATGCCGCCGCCGCCCAAGCTGAACCCGCCCGAGCCGAACGACCCGGACGACGACTAGCGCGCGAGGGCGCAGCGTGTGTGCGCCCGCGAGCCACCCGGCGCACGCCCCCCTCGAGATCGCGGGCGGACAACCCACCCACGCGGAGCGTGGGCAGGCCCCCCCTCACAGTGCGTACGGTTCGTGCACGCGACGCCGGCTCGCGTGCGTGGCTCGGGAGCGTGTGCGGCACTGGACCGTCCCTACAAGGGCCATCCCCGTGTCGCAGGGGCACAAGGGCGGCGCGGGCGGACACACGCCGGCGCA
>JARGNS010000555.1 GCA_029213105.1 Planctomycetota bacterium | reverse complement strand
GCTCGGCCGCTGAGCCCCGTTCGGTCCAGAATCAGGGCCCTGCCGCCGGTGGTATGCTCCGCCTGCCCGCCGGCCGTTCCCCGGGAGCATCCATGCTCGACGATCTGAAGAAGGACCGGCAAGCCGGTATCGGCGCCCAGGAGAAGCTCAAGCTCTCCCTCTACGTGGGCATGCTCATCATGCTCGGGTTGAGCATCTGGATGGGCTCGCAGTGCTCCTCGCGTCTCGACACCATCGAGGAGGAAGACCCCGTCGCCGCCGAGGTGCCGGACGACCCCATTCCCCAGGGGCCGATCCTCGACCCCGTCGGCCTCGACACGCTGGTGCGTGCGGAGAAGGCCGAGCCCGACCGCTGGTCGGAGGCTGGGATCGAACACCTCCGCAGCGTGCAGCGCCGCGGCAGCCTCGGTGCGCTCGTCGGTCGCGTCTCGCCCAAGGAACTTGCGGCCGCCTCCCAGCCCGCGGGTACCGAGGGCGCCCTGCGCGGGCAGCTCGTCGAGGTCGTCGGTCGCGTGACGGCCGTCGTGCGCGAGGTCTACCGGCCCGGTACGAGCCCGACGGATAGCGAGCGCCTCTGGACCGTGCTGCTGGAAGGCGAGGACGGGACGCCCGTCGTGGCCATCAAGCACAGCCGGGCCTCCGAGGTGGGCGAGGGTCCGCCCCTGGATCGCAAGCCGCCGCAGGTCAAGGCCGAGCGCATCGAGGAGGACCACTGGGTCCTCGTGCGCGGCGTCTACCTGCAGGATCGCGTCGGCACCCTGGGCGGGACGCAACTCGGCGATCCGGCCCCCGTGCTGTTCGCGACCCAGTGGCGCATCGTGTTCCCGCCGGATCAGCGCAACCCGCTCATCAGCTCGCTCGATGACGCGCTGTGGTCCGAGGTCGGCGACCGCTTCATGGCGGAGTCCCGCAACTGGGAAGAGGACGCCGTCTACGAGACGATCCAGTGGGCGCGCCACGAGGGCTACGAGAGCATCAAGGCCAAGCTCGATAGCGGCGAGCTGCCGTGGGAGGTCTGGAGCTCGAAGCGCTTCCAGGCCTGGCGCAAGGAGGTCGTCGTCGATTCCGACGCGGCACGCCCGCTGACGGACGCGTCGCGTGGGAAGGTGTTCCGGCTCTCCGGCGTGGTGGGCGAGGTGTTGCAGTTCGGCTGGGAGCGGATCCCGCGCAACCCGTGGGGGGTGGATGAGTTCCAGATCCTCACGATGCTCGCGGACCACTACCAGACGGTCTCGTTCCGTAGCTTCCTGCCCTACCCCATCGAGACGTTCGAAGGGGTGACGGGGGATCGCAAGGAGCACCTCAACGTCTACGGGGTGTTCGTCAAGAACCTGACGTACGACACCCGGCACATGCATGAGGACGGCAGCGGTCGCCAGCGACCGATCACGATGCCGATGTTCGTGGTGATCCACGCCGAGCCGTACCCGGAGGGTGCCGCGGCCGAGCGCATCAAGGAGACGATGGTCTGGGTGGCGGCCGGCATGGTCCTCTTCGGCCTGCTCTTCTACCTCGTCCTCATTCGCGGTGGGCAGTCGCAGGTCAAGCGCATGGAGGAGCACCGCCTGGCGCTGCGCCGCCGCGCGCGGGCTACCGGGCAGGGCGCGTCCGCGGAGGGCCCGACTGCCGAGGGACCGCCTCCGGCTGCCGCTGATGAGCCGTCGCCCACGGATGGCTAGCCTCTCGATTCCCGAGCCGCGCTCGGAGCGCGTCGAGTTGGGGGCGCGCTCCACCGATGTGCGCATCGGGGCCGGGCTCTGGCCGCATCTCTGGGCTGCGGTCCGTGCGCGCTTTCCGCAGGCCGAGCGCTGCGGCGTGGCGATCGATGAGCGCGTGGCGGCCGCCCACGCGCTGCCGCCGGCCCCGGGCGACCTCGAAGTGCTCGCCGTGGGCCTGCCGCAGGGCGAGGCCGCGAAGACGCGTGAGGTACTGGGCACCCTGCAGGACGCCTGGATCGGTCTGCGCCGCGACGAGCCGATCGTCGCCGTGGGGGGCGGGGCGGCGCTGGACGTCGGGGGCTTCGCTGCGGCGACCGTGCGTCGCGGGCTGCCGTGGGTTGCCGTGGCGACATCGGTCGTGGCGATGGCCGATGCGGCGGTGGGGGGCAAGACGGCCGTCAACCACCCGCGCGGCAAGAACCTGCTGGGGGCGTTCCATCCGCCCACGTTCGTACTCTCCGATGTGCGCACCCTGGCCACGCTCGACGATCGCGATCGCGTGGCGGGGCTGGCCGAGCTCTACAAGTGCGGACGCATCGCGGACGCGGCGTTGATCGCGCGCTTGCGCGCGGGGCCTCCCGCGAGCGAGGCGGATTGGATCGAGGCGGTGCACGCGGCCGTGAGCGTGAAGGCGCGCCTGGTCGAGTCCGATGAGCGGGACGCGGGCATGCGTCGGTTGTTGAACTACGGACACACGCTGGGCCACGCGCTGGAGCGGGTGCTGGGCAACGCCCGCATGCGCCATGGCGAGGCGGTGGCGATCGGGATGGACGCGGCGGCGCGTCTGGCGGTGGCGCGGGGCTTGATGGACGAGTCCGCACGCGCGATGCAGCGCGGGGACCTGGAGCGCCTGGGGCT
>JARGNS010000554.1 GCA_029213105.1 Planctomycetota bacterium | reverse complement strand
GACGGGCCCGGGTCCGGACCCCGTTCCGTTCGAGGTGGATCTGGTCAGGAATGACCTGTGCACCGCGGCCGTCGCGTCCCTGCAGGCGATCCAGGCTGCGAACGTCAAGGTCGGGGCCAAGGTCGGAGAGCAAGGGAAGCTCTTCGGGTCGGTGACAGTCGTCCAACTCGCCGATGCCTTGACGAAGTCCGGCCAGCAGGTCGATCGGAAGCAACTTCGAATCATCGACGAGCCCATCAAGACCATCGGCACCTATCAAGCCGAGTACACGACGGCTTGTTCCGTCAAGGGCCTCTTCAGCTTCGAGGTGGTCGAGGAGTAGGGCGCTGCTCGGGTCCGTGCCAGCACGGTGAATCGAGCCGGCGTGAGGTGCGCCCGCTGGCGTGCGCCCACGTCGCGGGGCAGGCGCGAGGGGCCCCGCCACGTCGCCGTGGCGCAGGTAGGCCCGACTCGGATGTTCTCCGCGTACGCGGTGCCCGGGCTCTGGTTCGATCTTCCGCGCCACGTCGGAGGCGCTCAGCGCTCTCGATCCAGCCTTCGGTGGCAGACCTGGCCGGGAGCCCTGCGCGGGCTACTCGTCGGTGGCGCTCTTGTAGGCTTCCTTGAACGCGCTCCACGCGGCCGTGAAGCCTGCGCCGAGGCCTGCGGCCTCTACGGCGCCGGCGTCCTTCAGCTCGACGAACTTGTCCTTCGCCGTGCCGTAGGCGGACTCGAGCTGCCCCATGACCTTGTCGGGCGTGTCGCGGTGCTCGAGCTTCAGGAGGTGAGCCTTGAGCTTCAGCTCGTCCAGCTTCGTACGCCACGCGTCGAGCTGATCCTGGATGTCCTGCTTGTCCATGAGGTGAACTCCGGTTGGAAGGCGGGGAGCCGCAACCATAGCAAGTGGGTGGGGGCGGAGGGAAGAAGGCGCGCGCGCTGGGCGCGCGCGCCTCCTGAGGCCGCTACGCCGGGGTGACCTGGTGCACGTGGATGTCCGTCTGCGGGAAGGGGATCGAGATGCCCTCCGCGTCGAAGCGCTCCTTCACCGTGCGGGTCAGGTCCCAGTACACGTCCCAGTAGTCCTCGGTCTTGCACCACGGACGGACGATGTAGTCCACCGAGCTGGCGTTGAGCGTGCCCACCTTGACGACCGTCTCGGGCGTCTCGAGCACCTTCGGGTGCGAGGTGGCGAGCTCCTCGAGCAGCGCCTGGGCCTTGTCCATGTCGTCGTTGTAGCCGATGCCGAAGACGAGGTCGACGCGGCGGGTCGCGCTACCCGTGACGTTGGTGATGACGTCGCCCCAGATGTTGGAGTTCGGCACCACGATGATCTGGTTGTCCGGCGTCATGATGGTCGTGGAGACGAGCGTCATGGCCTTCACCTTCCCGGTCGTGCCGGCCACGGTGACGACGTCGCCTAGTTCGTACGGGCGGTAGAGCAGGATCATCACGCCGGCCGCGAAGTTGGATAGCGTGCTCTGCAGCGCAAAGCCGATCACGAAGCCCGCGCCGCCAATGGCCGCCAGCATCGGGCCGATGTCGACGCCGAGCTGCGAGAGCGCGACCACGATGCCGATGAAGAAGATGATGTTGCGGGCCATGTTCGCGAGGAAGTTGCGCAGCAGCTGGGGCGTGTTGCCGACCTTCCCGAGAGCGCGGGCGACCACATTGCCCGCGATGTTGGCGACGATGCGGAAGCCGAACAGCAGCAAGAGGAAGAAGCCCAGGCTCTTGGCCAGGCGGATGCCGCCCTCGGGGGCGGTCAACCAGCGCTTGGCGATGTCGACCCAGGAACTCCGTGCGACCAGGTCGTCGCGGGCGTCGCCGATGGCCGCCACGTACTGGCGGTACTCCGTGACGTCGCCGCCCTTGGCCTCGAGGTCGGCGAGCACCACGTTGGTTCGCTCGGTGATGGCGGCACGCCGGTCCGTGATCTCACGGAGCTTCTCGAGTAGGGGCTCCCTTGCCCCTTCCTTCGCCGCCTCGAGGGCGAGCGTCGTGTCGGTGCCGTCCTGCACGGCCTGCTGAAGCAGGGCCATCCATGCGGCGGCACTCGCTTCGGCCTCGGCACGGCGCAGGGGGCGCTGCTGGAGTTCCAGTTGGGCGAGCGGCATGTCCGCACGCGGGTCCTCCGCGTGGGCAGGTGTGGCGAAGGCAAGCAGCAGAATGAAGGCTGCGAGAACAGACCAGGGGCGAGCGTGCACGGGAGTTCCTCCGGATGCGCAGGTAGGGGGGTGAGGGGCGTAGCTTCGCGTACCCCACGGACGCTTTTCTGGGGCGCCGGGAAGGTCCATTGGCGGGGGTGCAGGCGGCCTGAGGCGGCTCGGTCCTGCAATCGACCCGCGCCGTCCCCGCGCGGGCAGCCCCGGGGTATGCTCCGGGTCGTAGCCGCACTGCGGGAGGTCACCGGGTGGACGTTTCCAGCGTGAGAACGACGCGATGAGTTCCGACGACACCCGCATCGGCCTGCCGAGTGTGGGGGCCAATCAACCCGTGTTCCTGCGGGCGGACTGGCGTTGGCTTGCGATGCTCAACTTCCCGATCGATCCCCTCGTCTTGCGCGATCGCATCCCGCCGGGCACGGAGCTCGACTTCTT
>JARGNS010000553.1 GCA_029213105.1 Planctomycetota bacterium | reverse complement strand
GATGTCGAAGGTGGGGAGCCTCTTGAGGCGGGCGGCCTTCGAGATCCGCTGGTCGCGCACGAGCCGCGCGGGGGGCTCGCGGACCAGGAGGGCTTGACGGAACGCGGGACCGTCGATGCCGGCGCGCTTGGCGGCGGCGTAGACCTCCTGCGGCCTCTCGCGACGGGCGCGGGTCAGTTCGCGAAACATCGCGTCTTCGCGGCCGATTGTCTCGGCGTAGGCGCACGCCCGTGCCCAGAGGGGGTAGCCACTGCCCTTCCATGTGTAGACGCGACGACGACGTACGTTCGTGCCGTCGTGCGCAAGCACCGTCTCCAGCCGCGTGTGGGTGGCGCGGCAGTGGGCGCAGAATGCGTTGAGGTACTCGATGACCGGCACGCCGGTCGGCTTCGGCGGCGTGGGCGGGGTGGGTGCCGGCGTGGCGGCCGCAGGTGCTACGGGCTCGGCGTGGGGGGGCGTGGGCTGGGGGTCCTGCGCGGGCTCGGGTTCGGGCGTGTGGGTCGGCGTGGCGAGGATGGCCTCGGGCACGGGGCGCGGGCGGGCGGCCTCCACCACCGTCGGCTTTGCGGGCGCGGGGAGGTCCACGGCCCGGGCCACCGTGGCCGGCTCGACGGTCGCGGCTGGGGCGCTCTCCGGCGCGGGCGCGGTGGCGAGGTCGGCGCCATCGCCGAACAGCTCGGCGGCCGGCACCGGCGCGTCCTCCCAGCCGGGATCCTCCTCCCGCGGCCACGCGAACGGGGCGAGCACCGTGAGGACCAGGGCCAGGGCCCAGGCCGCCCGGGCAGTGCCTGTCTCGGCAGACAAGGGGCGTCCGGTGCGCAGGGAGGGGAGCGGAGGCCAGGTGAGCGCGAGATAGGCCATCACGATGGCCGCACCGTCGGCCACGAGGCAGAGCGGGCAGAAGGCGTCCAGGTACATGGCCTGGTAGGCGATGAACGCCATGGCGCTCATGGCGCCGACGAAGCAGGCCGGCTGGAGGAGCTTGCGTGCGACGCGTACCGGAAGCAGTGTCATCATCAGCACGGCGGCAAAGGCGGCGAGCCCGAGCATGCTGGTGGGCACGCCGAAGAGCGTACCGAGCTCGCTGTGGGCTGCGGCGCTGCACGCTTCTTCGAGCGGGCAGAACTCGCGGCCCGGCCTCACGTGATCGGCAACGAGGATCACGCTTGCGAGAACGGCCACGAGTGTCGTGACTCGGATGGCCGTGAGCCGGCGGGCGAAGAGCATGTGGAGGCTCCTTCGGCCTCCCACCACGTTGAGGTTCTATCGTCTCTTTGCCCCCCCGGCGACAGACCTGTCGGCAAAGTGTTCAGCGATGCACATCTTGCGGTTGCGGCGCCCGCTGGCGAGGGCACCCTACGGTCGAGGTAGGAACGTGGTGGGTCGGAGCCCCACCCGACATGAAGCGCATCGCTCCCCGCGCCTTCGGTCTGGCAGCCGCCATGCTGCTGGCCCTTCCCCTGTTCTCCGCTCCCGCGCACGCCGACGACGGCGCAGGCAAGCCGACCCTTGGCGCGAGCTTGTTCTCGCGGCGCAAGGTCGGCCGCTCCGGTCAGGTCTACAACTGGAAGCCCGACTGCTGACGCCCGCACGGGACGTGGTCCACGTCCGTCGATGGCAAGCGCAAGTGCTGGTACGGCCCGCTCTGTTCGACCCCGGGGCAGATCGCCCGCGGCATGAAGCTCGATCTCTCGGGACTCTCCTCGCGCGCCGCGCTGGCGGAGGTCCGGGCGAAGGCGAACGCCCCCAAGCCCAAGGCCAAGCCCGTGCGCCGCCGGCCGGCAGGGAAGCCAGCGGTCGTGGCGGCCAAGGCACCGGCGACGATTCCCTCCGAGGGGGCCTCCTTCGGGTTCCCGGCGCCCGCCCCGCGGCGCCACGCCACGTCGGTTTCGCGCGTCTCACCCAAGCGCGCCACGAAGCGCGCGCCCAAGCCGGCGCGCAAGCCCACCCGGCGGGCGACTCGGACGACCGGCTCCTGAGCGACCCCGGTGGCCGGGGCGGCAGGCGCGGGTAGCATGGCGGTCACGGAGGTCCCCCCATGCGCTCGCTCGCCTGCTTCGCCCTGGTCAGCATGTTCCCCGTCAGCATGTTTCTTGTCGGCGCCGCCTCGGCCCACGCCGAGGGTGCACCGCTTGCCCGCATCGAGCGCGCGCAGCAGATCGCCGTCGAGGTATCCGCCGGCGCGGGCGCGGCCATCGCGCCGCGCATCGACTTCCAGGCCAGCACGCCTGTGACCTTCGGCTTCCGTCGCCCTACGATCGTGCTGCCGCGCACGCCGGCACCGCGCCTGGGTGCGCCGCGCCTCACGCCCCGTCGTCCCATCGCGGTGCCGACGGCCTTTCGCGGCTTCGGCGGCTTCGCCGCGCGCGTGAACACGAACGACCTCGTACGCGAGAAGCCCCTCGTCCAGGTGGGCGCACTCGTCGAGGGCGACCGCTGTGACGACTGCGGCAGCTGCGACACCTGCGTCGCGGACGTGCGCGTCGATTCGTGCGGTCGCGTCTACGAGGCCTCGCGCCCCGACTACGTGGCCCACCAGAGCTCGTACTCCGCGCCGACCTACCGCCGGTATCTCG
>JARGNS010000552.1 GCA_029213105.1 Planctomycetota bacterium | reverse complement strand
GACTGGTGGTGTTCGTGGTGACCGGCGCGAGCATCGAAGCCGCGCGAGCCCCGGCCGCGCCCGGTGAGATCGAGGAGGGCATCCAGCGCCTGCGCTTCCACCTGGCGAAGCACGAGCGACCGGAGCTCGTCGCGGAGGACCTCGTGCTGCGCGCCACGCGCGAGAACCTCGCGCGTCTGGGCGAGTTGCTCCTCGGCCCCGTGGCCGATCACGTCGAAGGCACGCGACTCGTCATCGGCGCCCACGACCGCCTGCACGGCGTGCCGTTTCACGCCATCCCCTGGCAGGACGGCTGGCTCGGCGAGCACTTCGAGATCGTCTACGTGCCCAGCGGTGCCGTGTTCGCCCGCTGCGCCGCGCGTGGGGCAGCTGCGACCGGTCCGACCGGCGTCTTCGCCGTCCCGGGAAAGGACGTCCCCCACGTCGAGGAGGAGGCCCGCGCGGTCGCCTCGCTGCTCGGCACCGACCACCTCCACCTGGGCCCGAACGCGACGCTCGACACCCTCCGGCGCGAGGCGGCCGACGCACGCATCCTGCACATCGCCACCCACGGCATGTTCCGCCGGGCAAGCCCTGCGCTCTCCGCCTTGCAACTCGGTGACGGCTGGGTGTCGCATCACGATCTCGAGACGCTGCGTATCGACGCCGAGCTGGTCGTCCTCTCCACCTGCGAGAGCGGCGTAGCCGCGCGCGGCCTCCTCCAGGCCGGGGCCCGCGCGCTGCTGTGCTCGCAGTGGCGCGTACGCGACGAGGTGGCCTCCGCCTTCATGCATGCCTTCTACGGTGCGCTGCGCGACGGCCTGGCCGCCGCCGCCGCCCACCGCCGCGCGATGGACACCATTCGCGCCTCGCATCCGCATCCGTACTACTGGGCTCCCTTCTTCCTCCTGGGACGCCCGGCCAGCCTGCCCCCCGCACCCATCCCCTTCTCCCCTGGGAATCAACGATGACGACACGCCAACCCCGTCGCGGTCTCGGACGGCACCTCGCCGTTCTTGCCGCGCTCCTCTTCACCCTCGGCGGTGCGCCAAGCGAGGCGCCCGCCCGCGCGGACTCCTCCGCATGCGGCTCGCAACTCACGTGGCGCGCCTGTGGAGCGCGCAAGCGGGCAAGGCCTCTTGGCAAGAAGGCACGCAACGACCGCGGTTGGGGAACACGGTCGGCCAAGCGGGGTTGGGGAACCCACAAGGCAAAGCGCAGCAAGAGCCAAGGGCAGGACACGAACCGTTCCGCGGGCAAGAGCACGACGATGCACCTCGTGGACGGCGACTTCATGATCAGCGGTCCGGCGCTCGATGCGCAGCTGCGCGTGCGGGCCGCGCACGCCGTGACCCGAGGAGCCGGCGTGGTGGTGGCGGTCGTCGACGGCGGCTTCAACCTGCGCCATCCGGCCATTGCCGATGCGCTGCACCCGTACGGCTACGACGCCATCGACGGGGACATGGACGCCCACGACATGGGCAACGGCTGGGACGATGACTTCGACGGCGTGACGGACGGCGGCGTCGGCCACGGCACGTTCGTCGCCGGCATGGTGCGCCGCATCGCCCCCGAGGCGTCGATCCTGCCCATTCGCGTTCGCGACGATGAGGGCTGGGGCACCGACGACGAGCTCGAGCGCGGGCTGATGGTCGCGTGGGCGCTCGGCGCCGACGTGGTGAACATCTCCGGGGAGTCCACGCGCGGTCTCCCGGGCCGCGTGGCCGCACTCGTCCGCAAGATGCGCAAGGCCGGTCTCGTCGGGGTGAGCGTCTCGCAGGTGGCGCGCAGCAAGGACAGCCTCATCGTCGGTGCGGTGGACGGCGAGGACCGTCTGGCCCCCTTCTCCAACCGTCCGGCGGAGGCCCAGCGCTACTTCGTCCTGGCCCCCGGGGTGGACCTGCACGGCCCTGTGGGCATCGGGCATGACGAGAGCAATGGCTACTGGAGCGGCACGTCGTTCGCCACGGCGCTCGTGAGCGGCGCGGCCGCGCTGGTTCGCGCGGCGGAGCCGCGCTTCGACGCGCTCGACATCATGGACCGGATCACCGAGTCGGTGGATCCGGCCTGGGACGCCCACGGACGCATGCTCCCCTACGGGCGCATCAACCTGCAGCAGGTGGTGACGCGGTGAGCGGCGCCTACCCCGATGTGCAGTTGATCACCGGCGCGGGCCGCTACGAGGTCGATCTCCTCGTGCGCAAGCGCTCGACGGATCGGTGCGCGCTGAGCGGCCAGATCACCGCAGCCACCGAGGTGCACGAGTACGTCTGCCGCTTGCCACTGGCCCTGCTGGATGCAACCGGCCGACGGCTCATCGCGCAGACCCGCACCGACGAACTCGGCGAGTTCGCCCTGGGCGACCTACCGGACGCGCCCTACATCCTCAGGATCGGAGCCAGCCGTGATGCACCGCTGGTCGCAGTTGAAATGGGAGGGGATCTCCATGCAGTCCGCACAACTGGTCTTTGACTCGGCGAGCGCCGGTCACCTGCTCGGGGCCCGCGCCGCGCTCGCCGGCGACGAGCGCAGCCTCGTGTTCTCCGTCGGCGACGTATCGATCGACCTCGTGGCCTTCGAGCCCGGCGGCGGGCTGCAGATGATCCACG
>JARGNS010000551.1 GCA_029213105.1 Planctomycetota bacterium | reverse complement strand
TGCCCTTGAGGTTCACGCCATCGGTCTTGCCCTGCAGCGTGCCCTCGGCGGCGTTGGCGGTCCGCGTGAGCTCGAGCTGGATGCGATCGCCGCTCTCGAGCGACACCTTGGAGCGCTCGGCGATCTTGATGAACCCGTGGGCATCCTTGTCGGCGTCCTTCCAGACGCCCTGGCCGATGTACCAGAGCACGTGGCCCTTGTTGGCCCGTGCGGCGTCGCCCTTCTTCAGCTTGAACATCGTGTTCGCGATGTTGAAGAGCACGGCGCGGAACTCGTCGGACTCCTCCACGGCGAGCAGGCCGAAGTCATGCGGCTGGTGCACCGTGGCGGTCGCCTCGATGCGCACGTCGGGCAGGAACACCAGGCGGTGCAGCATGCCCGTGGCCTTCTCGAGCGTGACCTCGCCGCGCTTCCAGGTGCCCTGGACGCGCATGGCGCTGGAGAACGGCTGCTCGAGCGTCCAGTCGTCTTCGAAGACGCGCTGGTCGTTGAAGTGGTACTCCATCTCGAGGCGGCCCTTCTTCACCTCGACGGGTACGTTCACGAGCGCCTGGGGCCCGAGGGCGCCGGCGCGGGCGGCCCGGCGCCCCGCGGCGATCTTGGCCTTGTGCTCGCGGTAGAGCGCCGTGTTGCCGTACTGCTGCTGGACGAGCGTGTAGGCCTGCAGGGCCTCGGCGTAGTCCGCGCGCAGCAGGTGGGCCCGGGCGACACGCCACGCGTCGGCGCACTGGACCTCGCGCTGGCGGTCGTCGCCCTTCGGCGGGGGAACGGGCTGCGGCGGGCCGCGCTCGGGCTCGGCCTTCTTGGGTGCCACGGGCGCGGGCCCCTTGGCGGGCTCGCGCGGACCGCCGTTCCGGGGGGGCTGACGCTGGGGGCCGGTCTCGAGCATGCGCTGCACGCAGCGCTCGACCAGATGGACGACGCGCGAGGCCTGATCCGGCGGGAACTGGTGGCTGACGCTGATCAGCATGCGGTGGGCTTCGCGCGGCTGACGGCGGATCAGCGGGCTCACCTTCGAGATGAGCTTCTCGAGCGTGGCGTCGGCCTCCGCGCGGACGCGGTTGCCGAGGCTGTCGAGATCGGCGGCGGCCTCGGTCGTGCCGAAGCGCGACTCGAACTTGTTGATCGCGGTCAGGGCGCGCGCGTACTGCTGCGCGGCGATGAGCTTCTCGACGTGGGTGTTCAGTGCCTTGCGCTCGTCGGCGCTCCACGCGGCCATGTGCTCGCGCACGCGCTCGCCGGCGATCTCGGCTTCCACCGTGCCGACGTGCCGGCGCTGGAAGGCGCGGAAGTTCTCCAGCGCGGCCTGGAACTGCCGGGGGTTGACCAGCACCTCCTCGTTCAGCTCGGCCAGCTCGACGGCGATGCGCCCGGGCTCCTGCGGCTGGTAGGCCTCCAGCTCGGGCAGGTTGTCGCCGGCGGAGCGCGCGCTCTGCAGCGCCTTCATGTGGTTCGCCGCGCGGTACGCGGCGGCCAGCAGGAGGATGAGACCCGTGAACATGACGATGGCGGCCGTCGGGTTCTGGCGGCGGGGCGCCTCGCGGCGCTCCACGCGCGGGGGCCGCGGGGCCGGAGCCTCGGTCGCCGGGGCCGGCTTCGCTTCCACGCGGCCGCGGCCGGTGCGGAACATGGCCACCGGCTCGCCCAGGCGGATGCGGTCGCCGTCTTCCAGGACGCGTTCGGCCACGACCTCGCCGTTGATCTCCGGGGCGGCCTCGCCCGGGAGGGGGCGCGCCACGAAGCCGTCCGGGCCGCGCTTCAGGGCGACCTGGGCGCCCTTGAAGGGGGTGGGGCTGGCGCGCAATCCGCCTTTTCGGCCCGGCCCCAGGAATACCGCGTCCTCGAGTACGTCGTACTCCAGGAGCCCCAACGGTGAGGGCAACATCAGATGCGCAGGCGGGCGCGGCGGCATATGCTGTCCTCGTTCTCCCGGGCGCGCATCGTACGCGGCCCGTCGAGGCGAGGAAACGATGGCTGACGCCGACCGCAAGACCCTGTCCGAGACGTCTGACCCGGCTCCCGCCTCCGGGGGCACCTGGATGCCCTGGTTGGCCGTGGGCTGGGTCCTGCTGCTGGTCCTGACGGCCGTGGCCGAGCTCGGGGGCTTCGACGATCTGCGCCTGGCCCTGGACTTCCAGCGCCACTTCCGCTGATCCGGGCGGACCGCCGGGGCTGCCGGGGCGAGAGAGAGGGCGTGCTGGGCGCCTTCGCCATCGACCTGCTGGACCTCTGCTTCCCGCCCCGCTGCGTGGCGTGCGATGAGCGCCCGCCCCTGGCCGACACCGGCCGCCCGCTGCCGGAGGCGTGGGCCGCCCGTGCCGCCCCCGGCGCGGTCCTGCAGCAGTTGGGCCGGGCCCTGCGCATCGGCGGGCTCTGCCGCCGCTGCCTGCGGGCCCTGCCCGATGCCCACGAGCGCTGCGCGGTCTGCGGCCGTCGGGTGGGGCCCGCCCTGCCTGCCGGGGCGCCGGCGCGCGCGGGCTGCGCGCGCTGCACGGGCCCCCTGGCCGAGGCCGACGCCCTCACCTGGCGCGGCCCCGCGGCGCGCCGGGCGCTGGCGGGGGTCGTGGCCCCGTGGGCGTACGGCGGCGTGC
>JARGNS010000550.1:2183-2599 GCA_029213105.1 Planctomycetota bacterium | reverse complement strand
CCGACCTGCTCGTAGCGTCTGTCGTACGCGCTCGGGGTACCATTCGTCAATGACCGGCTGACGGCAGGAGGGCGCCATGACAACGATCGCGCTTCGGGACGCGCTCCTGTGCCTCGACGAAGAGAGACTCGCCTTCGTCTACGAGTTGGCCGGTCTGAAAGGCGGACCGGCCGCGCCGGATCCGCTCGGCCCGCTCATGGAGCAGATCCACGCGCTCTATCAGCACAAGCTGCGGCAGCTCATGCGAGATGGGCTCTCGACCACCGAGGACTACGTCCGCGAGAAGCTCGGACAGGACGCCACGGAGGAGCACGTCGTCGAGCGTCCCAAGCCGCCGACCTTCACGGAACTCCTCGGCGCCGCCGGCAAGGACCTCAAGGTCGGGCGCGAGGACGTCTCGCACGGCGCGCAGCTGA
>JARGNS010000550.1:547-2137 GCA_029213105.1 Planctomycetota bacterium | reverse complement strand
GCACGAAGTCACGATTCGCGCCCTCGCGAAGATGTCGCCGGAGGATCGCGTCGCCTTCTTCGAGGCCGGCGCCGAAGCGGAACAGATCGCGGGCCGGTCCGGCGCCGGCGCGGGCGGCCTGCGAGGGCCGATGGCCGCGTTCGCGGGTATCGGCGTGGCACAGGCCTCGGGCTTCGCCGTCTACCAGGCGGCGACGACCGCGCTGGCGTTTGCGGCCAGCGCGTTGGGCGTCACACTCCCCTTCGCCGCGTACACCGGCCTGACGACGTTCCTCTCGTTCGTGATCGGCCTTCCGGGGATCACCCTGGCCGCGCTCTACGCCACGGTGAAGGTGACGGGAACGAACTGGAAGCGTTTGCATCCGATCGTGCTGGCCCTTGGCAGCGCCATCGCCGAGCGGCACCCCGAGTGGCTGGACCAGCCCATGGACGACGCGTAGCCGCGCCATGAGCGCAGCCGCACTCCGACGCTAGGGCAGCCGCCCCAGCCCGATGCCCTGGTACGTGAAGCCGGCGGCCTCGGCGGCCTGGCGATCGAGCACGTTGCGCCCGTCGAAGATCACGGGCTCCTTCACGACCGAGCGCAGCTTGGCGAAGTCGATCGCGCGGAACTCCATCCACTCGGTGCACAGGATGACGGCATCGGCATCCTGGGCGCAGTCGTAGGGGTCCTGCGCGTAGGTCATCTTGTCGCCGAACATGCGTCGGAAGTTCTCGATGCCCTCGGGATCGCTGCCGACGACCTTGGCGCCGCGGGCGAGAAGCTCCCCCACCACGATCTCGGCGGGTGCCTCACGCACGTCATCGGTCTTGGGCTTGAAGGCCAGCCCCCAGATGGCGAAGGTGCGGCCGCTGAGGTCCTCACCAAAGCGGGCCACGACACGCTCGACGAGCAGCTTCTTCTGTTCGTCGTTGACGGCCTCGACCTGACGCACGATCGACATGTCGACGCCGGCCTGCTGGCCCACGTGGATCAAGCCCTGGGTGTCCTTGGGGAAGCACGAGCCACCGTAGCCGCAGCCGGCGTAGAGGAACGGACGGCCGATGCGGCGGTCCGTGCCGATGCCCTCGGCGATGGACTGCACATCGGCGCCGACGGCGTCACAGAGCCGGGCGATCTCGTTCATGAACGAGACGCGCGTGGCGAGCATGGCGTTGCCGGCGTACTTGGTCAGCTCGGCGGAGACGTTGCTCATCCGGATGATCGGCTTCTGGTTCAGGGTGAAGGGGCGGTAGAGCTCCTCCATCACGGCGAACGCCTCGTCGCTGTCGGTGCCGATGACGACGCGGTCGGGGCGCAGGAAGTCATCGACCGAAGTGCCCTCCGCCAGGAACTCCGGGTTGCTGACGACGTCGATGGCGTGCGACGACCGCTCGGCGCAGAGCGCCTTCACCTTGGCGGCGGTCCCGACGGGCACGGTGCTCTTGAGCACGAGAATGAAGGGCCCGTCGGCGGCAGCGATGACGTCCTCGACGGCGGCGAAGACGTACTTCATGTCGGGAGAGCCGTCTTCGCTCTCGGGCGTACCGACGCCGATGAAGACGACCTTCGCGCCGGGCCTGGCCTCGGCGTGCTTCGTCGTGTCGCGGA
>JARGNS010000550.1:0-506 GCA_029213105.1 Planctomycetota bacterium | reverse complement strand
GGCACTTCGCCCCGCTCGAGCATCGCGATCTTCTCGGGGACGACGTCCACGCAGGTGACGTCGTGGCCGGTCTCGGCGAAGCAGGCTCCGGCGACCAGGCCAACGTATCCGGTCCCGATGACGGCGATCTTCATGGGTACTCTCCCTCGGATGGGCCCTGGGGGGCCCGCAGGCGGGGGATGGTCGCACTTGGGCGGGGCCGCGCCTAGCGGTGAGCCCCCCCCTCGGGAGGGGAAATTCCGCCAGGCTCGGGCTCTGGGGTTGGGGGCGCTGCAAACCTTGCTTGCCCTGGGCCATCCCATCCCTAGAATCCGCCCCGCTGCGATGCCCACGCGGGGGTGTAGCTCAGGTTGGTTAGAGCGCCGGCCTGTCAAGCCGGAGGTCGCGGGTTCGAGTCCCGTCACTCCCGCCACTCTCGTTCTCCTGACTTACGGCCAGCTCCGGCCTCCGGCCCGTCAACCGCGGTTGCCAACCGCGTATTTGACCAGGGCGCGCAACCGGACCCC
>JARGNS010000549.1 GCA_029213105.1 Planctomycetota bacterium | reverse complement strand
GGCCGCCGAGGCCGCCTTCTTGTGGACGGCCTCGGCGGCCTCCATCAGCGACTCGGGCCACGTCGGGTGGGCATGCACCGTCAGGGCGATGTCCTCGGCGGTGGCGCCCATCTCGATGGCCAGGGCGGCCTCCGCGATCAGGTCACTGGCCTGGTAGCCCACGGCCGAGACACCGAGGACCTCGTCGGTCTTGGCGTCGGTGATCATCTTGACCATGCCCTCCGTCGCGCCGACGGACATGGCGCGGCCGAGCGCCGTGAACGGGAACTTGCCGACCTTGACGTCGAGTCCCTGCTCCTTGGCTTCGTGCTCCTGGATGCCCACGGTGGCGACCTCGGGGTTGGTGAACGTCGCGGCCGGCATGGCGCGCACATCGTAGATGCTCGCCGTCTCGCCGGCGGCGTGCTCGGCCGCCACGATGCCCTCCTTGGAGGCCTTGTGGGCCAGCCACGGCAGTCCGGCCACATCGCCGATGGCGTAGATGTGGGGGAGGTTCGTCTGACGCGAGGCGTTGACCACGAAGTGGCCGGTCTCGTCGATCTTCAGGCCGATCTTCTCGGCGCCGACGCGATCGCTGTTGGGCTTGAAGCCGATGGCGCACAGCACGACCTCGGACTCGATCTCGAGCTCCTTGCCCTTCTTGTCCTTGGCGGTGACGACCTGCTTGCCCTTGGCCTTCTTGATGCCCGAGGCGCCGGTGTTCTTGTGGATCTTGCCGCCGAGCTTCTTGATGGCGCGCTCGACGACCTTGACCAGCTCCGGGTCGGTGCCGGGGAGGAGGGAGTCGGTCAGCTCGATGACCGTGAGCTTGCTGCCCAGGCGCTGGAACACGGTGCCCAGCTCGAGACCGATGACGCCGCCGCCGATGACCGTGAAGGTCTCCGGGACCCAGTCGATGTCGAGGGCCTCCCGGTAGGTCATGACGTTCTCGCCGATGGGCAGGAACGGCAACGTGGCCGCACGCGCACCCGTGGCGACGATGCACTTGTCGAACTCGACGGTCTTCTTCTCGCCGTCGGACGTGACGACCACGGAGTTCGGCGTCTCGAAGTCCGCGTGACCGTGGATGGTCGTGACGCCGTTCTTGCTGAGCAGGAACCCGACGCCGGTGGTGAGCCGGTTCACGATGCCGGACTTCCACTCCTGGAGCTTCTTGCCGTCCACGTTCACCTCACCCACGGTCAGGCCCATGGTGTCGGCGTGGCGGATCTTGTCGACGAGGCCGGAGGCGTAGATGAGGCTCTTGGAGGGGATGCAGCCGACGTTCAAGCAGACGCCGCCGATCTTGTCTTCCTCGATGATGGCGACGTTGAGGCCCATCTGGCCGGCGCGGATCGCGGCCACGTAGCCACCGGGGCCCGAGCCGATCACGACGAGGTCGTAGCGTTCGTTGGCCATGGTCAAATCATCTCCTCGTTGGCGAGTCGATCCGCCTGGTCCTTGAGCATCGTGGGGGGCTCGGCCCACACGTCCGTGAAGAGGGTCTCGACGGCGACGGGCTCGGCGGCCTCGACGCGGGCGATGGCCTCGCTGATCTGCTTGCCGGCTTCCGCGAGGAAGTCGTCCTGGCGCTTGTCGTCCCACTCGCCGCGAGCCACGAGCCAGGCACGGTGGCGCAGTAGAGGGTCGCGCGCCTCCCACGTCTTGGCGATGGTCTCGTCGCGGTACTTCGACGGATCGTCCGACGAGGAGTGGCCGCCGAGACGGAACGTCAGGCATTCGATGAAGGTCGGGCCGTCACCGCGGCGGGCGCGGTCGGCGGCCATCTTCGTCGCGACGTAGCAGGCCAGGACGTCGTTGCCGTCCACGCGCAGGCCGGGCATGCCGTAGGCGTTCGCCTTGACGGCGAAGGTCTCGCTGGCGGTCTGCGCCGACGCGGGCACGGAGATGGCCCACTGGTTGTTCTGGCAGACGTAGACGATGGGGGACTGCCACACGGCGCTGAAGTTCATGCCGGCATGGAAGTCGTTGCTGCTCGTGGCGCCGTCGCCGAGCCAGCCGCCGACGATGCGGCCGGCTTCGCCCTTGACCTGGGCGGCGCGAGCCGCGCCGGCGGCGTGGCTGATCTGGGTGCCGATCGGGCTCGAGAGCGACACATAGTGCGAGGGCGCATCCGAGTAGTGGCAGGGCATCTGACGCCCCTGGGTCGGATCCGCGCTGTTGCCGAAGCACTGCGCGATGTAGTGCTCCAGCTTCATGCCGCGCCAGAGGGCGATCGCGCCCTCGCGCAAGGCGGGGAACAGCCAATCCTGTTCCTCGAAGGCGGCGCCCGAGCCGAGCACGGCGCCCTCCTGCCCCTTGGCCGTGCCGTAGAAGCCGATGCGCCCCTGGCGCTGCAGGTTCAGCATGCGCTGGTCGAGCGCGCGCTGGAACAGCATCGCCTCGAGCAGCCGCACGGCGAGCCCGTCCGGCAGGGCGGGGACCTCCGCGACCTCGGTGCCGTTCTCATCGACCAGCTGGAACAGACCGAGCGGTCCCACCTCGTACGGGTCGAGGCCGGCGCCTGCGGACTTGCTGGCGTTCCCTTGCTTGGATGTGGCGGACTTGCCCATCGGCGGCCTAGCCCTCGACCAGCATCAGACCGGGCGTACCCAGCAGG
>JARGNS010000548.1:2150-2603 GCA_029213105.1 Planctomycetota bacterium | reverse complement strand
CGACCTGCGCCTGGACCCGCCCTGGAGCGAGGGCAGCCTGACGCGCGCGGAGCGGTTGCGGTCGGCCGCCCTGCTGCAGATGGAAGAGGCCGACCTGCTCGCGCGGGCGGGCGAAGGCGCGCGGGCTCGCACGCTCGCCGCCGAACTCGAGCGCTGGGCGCCCGCCGGGGTGCTCGACCGGCGCGGCCGGGACCCGGCCGCGCTCGTGCTCGCCCTGCGCGAGCGCTTCGGGTGGCATCCCTACCTGCCCGAGCGTCCGGCCGAGCCGTACCCGTTCGACGTCTGGCGGGAGGACGAGGCCGCGACCTCCCGGGACGAGACGCGCAGCATCGAGTTCCTCGCGCTGAACGGCCCCGGGGCGGCGCGCCTGGCCGAGGAGTACGTGGTGCTCGTGCGCGGGCTCACGGTCGAGGTCTGGTCCCTGGCCGAGCGGCGGCGCGTGGCGCGCCTGCC
>JARGNS010000548.1:0-2131 GCA_029213105.1 Planctomycetota bacterium | reverse complement strand
GGCTGGTTCGGCGGCAGCCTGCGGAGCATCGAGCGCTGGGTCCCGGGCGGCGGCATCCTCGTGACCTCCTTGGTGGCGGGGGAGCCGGCCGACGGCAGTGGCGTGCGCGACGGCGACTGGATCCACACCTGGGCCGGCCACCCCGTGACGGATCTACCGGCCTTCATGCAGCTGGTCGCATCCTCCGAGCCGGGCCGCACCATTCCGGTGGGCATCTGGCGTCAAGGCAAGCGCGTGCTCACGCGCTTCACGGCGGGGCGTCGGCCGGTGGGGCAGGGGCGGCTCGTGCTGCACAAGCCCCTGTGGGTGGATGAGCAGCTGCGGGTCCTGGTGCCCGGGCGCACGGGACTCACGTGGGTCGATCCGCGCAAGGCCACGCGGACACCGCATTGGAGCTGGAAGGAGCGCGGCGTCGTACGGCGCTGCCTCGCCGTCGGCGGCGACGTGTACGTGTCGATCAACCGCGGCATCCTGCCCGACCTCGTGGTGGCCGTGGATGCCGTGCGCGGAACGGAGCGCTGGCGCGCCGAGGTGCAGGGCGGCGTGACCTGGTTCGAGCCGGTCGGCAGCGGGCTCTGGATCCACACCGTGGCCCCGGGGCAGGGCCTGCTCGTCGATCGCGAGGACGGCCGCCCGCGGGCGCGCTTCCGGACCTTCGATCGCTACCGGCACGCCTTCCGCAAGAACTGGGAACCGGACCGTGAGGTGGCCCTGGCCGCCGGCCGCGGCTACGTGTCGGCGGGGACGGACTCCGACCTCTGGTTCCGCATCGTCAACACGACGACCGGCAGCACGCAGGAGGCGGCCCACTGGAAGTACGCCGGCGGGGGCGGCTTCCGCGGCCGCTACGTGAATCCGCAGGTGTCGGCGGGGGCGTATGCCACCGTGGCCTGCCAGGGGGGCCTGCGCTTCTTCTTCGGTGATCCCCTCGGGGAACAGCCGCCACGGCAGTTGCAGGCGGCACGGCGCGACCTGATGGGGACCGAGACCCATCACGGGCCGATCGACAGCGACACGCGGCTGTATGTGCGGGGGCACACGCTCTACGTCGTGCGCATGCCGCTGCAGGGCCGCAAGAACGTGAACGTGCATGTCTTCGGCATCGACTACGACGCCCTGCGCCGACGTCCGCTGACGGCCCAGGGCTCCCCCGGCCCCGTGCTGTTCAACCGCACCCACCGTGCGTGGCTTACCGGGCCATCCAGTCCGTATCGCTACACGCTGAATGTGCGCGCGACCTTCGAGGGCATCCTGGTCTCGACGGCGCAGCTCTCGGGTGGGCACCACGGCGAGACGTGGTGGATCGCCTGCGCCACCGAGGACTCGTACGACGAGAACCGCGACCTGAAGTTGCTCTGGAGTCCGATGGCCGAAGCCCGCCGGCACGCGCCGCGGCCCGTGGGGGCGCGGCTCTTCGTACCGGTGGATCGTGGCGCGCGCGTGTTCCCGATCCGGCGCTACGCGGACGAGTCGAAGTAGCGCCAGCCTGCCGTCGCGCCCGCCGCGTATTCGGCCTGCCGCGTAATCCGCGTGCCGGGGCGCTTGCGGCGTACTACGTGCCGACCAGCAGTTCGACGACCTGCTCGGGGGTCGAGTCGCCGGTGACCTGGGTGCGCACCTCCTCGAGCTTGAGGCGCTTGGAGAGTTGGGCCAGCAGCTCCAGGTAGGGGGTCTTGGCCTCGCGCGGACCGGCGATGAGCACGATGATGTGCACGGGGCGACCGTCGATGGAGCCGAACTCGAGGCCGGCGGCGTGGCGGCCGACGACCACGACGAACTCGCGCACGCCCTCGATGCGGGCGTGGGGTACGGCAATGCCCAGGCCGATGCCGGTGCTGAGCTTGCTCTCGCGCTCGCGGACGGCGCTGAGCAGCGCGTCGCCGTCGTCGACGGACGGCGCGCCCCGGGCGGCATCCACCAGTTCGACGAGGGCCTCGTCCTTGGACGTGGCCGTCAGGTCGATGACGCGTGCTGCGTCGAGATGGTCCCGCAACTCGATCTTCTTGCGATCCATGCCGTCCCCCGAGCGTGCCGTCATCCCATGGGCAGCACGTCGCGACGGATCGTAACGACGAAGTGGCCCGCGTCGAGCGTCACGAAGGCGAAGTCGACCCGGAAAGCACACGGGGCG
>JARGNS010000547.1 GCA_029213105.1 Planctomycetota bacterium | reverse complement strand
TGCGGCGCCTGCTCGACGCGCTCCGGCTGATGGGGCCCGGCGCGTCGGGCGAGGCGCCGCGCGACTGGACGCGCGTCCCGCTCGACGAGGTCATGGACCACATCGTGAACACGCATCACGCGTTCCTGCGTCGAGAGCTTCCGCGCTTGGCGCAGATCGTGGAGACGGTGGCCCGTGTGCATGGCGAGGCGCACGGCGAGCTGGCCGAAGTGCAGCTGATCTTCGCGGCCCTGGTCGATGCCATCGAACCGCATCTCGAGCAGGAGGAGACGCACGTCTTCCCCGCGATACGCGCGCGGGCCACGACGGATCCCGCCAAGCTGGAAGCGAGCCTGGCCGAGCTCGAGGCCGACCACGACGAGGTCGGGCAGGCCCTGCACCGGCTGCGTGCGCTGACGAAGGGCTTCGAGCAGCCCGAGGACGCCTGCGCGCTCTACGTGCAGATGCTGGATGGCCTCGTGGCCCTCGAGCGGGACATGCACGCGCACGTCCACCTGGAGAACGAGGTGCTCATCCGCCGCGCGCGCGAGTGACGCCTACACCGCCCGACGGATGAACTCGGCGGGCTACCCGAGGCTCTGGAAGAAGTCGTTGCCCTTGTCGTCCACGAGGATGAACGCGGGGAAGTCCTCGACCTCGATCCGGTAGATGGCTTCCATGCCGAGCTCCGGGTACTCGAGCAGCTCGACCTTCTTGATGTTCTCCTTGGCGAGCACGGCGGCCGGGCCACCGATCGAGCCGAGGTAGAAGCCCCCGTGCTTCTTGCAGGCATCCGTTACCTGCGGGCTGCGGTTGCCCTTGGCGATCATCACCATGGAGCCACCGGCGGCCTGGAACTGGTCGACGTAGGAGTCCATGCGCCCCGCCGTGGTCGGCCCGAACGATCCCGACGGCATCCCCTCGGGGGTCTTGGCCGGCCCCGCGTAGTAGATGGGGTGGTCCTTCAGGTACTGCGGCATCGGCTCGCCCGCATCCAGGCGTTCCTTGATCTTCGCGTGGGCGATGTCGCGCCCCACGATCATCGTGCCCGTCAGGGAGAGTCGCGTCTTCACGGGGTGCTTGCCGAGCTCGGCGCAGACCTCCTCCATCGGACGATCGAGGTCGATGGCCACGGCGTCGCCGTCGTCGCTCTCCCGGAAGGCCTCGGGAATGAGGCGTGCGGGATCGCGCTCCAGGGCCTCGATCCACAGCCCGTCCTTGTCGATCTTCGCCTTGACGTTGCGGTGCGCGGAGCACGACACGCCCATGCCGACGGGGCAGGACGCACCGTGACGCGGGAGGCGCACGACGCGCACGTCCAGGGCGAAGTACTTGCCCCCGAACTGGGCGCCGATGCCCGTCTGCTGGGCCGCCTCGAGCAGCTGCTTCTCCAGGGCCCGGTCGCGGAAGGCGCGGCCGCCCGCGTTGCCCTCGGACGGCAGGGTGTCCAGGTACCCCGTGCTGGCCAGCTTCACGATCTTGAGGTTGGTCTCGGCCGAGGTACCGCCGATGACGAAGGAGAGGTGGTAGGGCGGGCACGCCGCCGTCCCCAGCGTCTTCATCTTCTCGGTGAGGTAGGGGACCAGTGTCTCGGGGTTCAGGAGCGCCTTGGTCTCCTGGAAGAGTGCCGTCTTGTTGGCGCTGCCGCCGCCCTTGGCGACGAAGAGGAACTTGTACTCCTGGCCGTCCACCGCGAGCAGGTCGATCTGCGGCGGCAGGTTCGTGCCGGAGTTCGTCTCCTCGTACATCGTGAGCGGGAGGGACTGCGAGTAGCGCAGGTTCTCCTTCGCGTAGGTCTCGTAGATGCCGCGGGCGAGGGCTTCTTCGTCTCCGCCCCCCGTCCAGATGGCCTGGCCCTTCTTGGCGTAGACCGTCGCAGTCCCGGTGTCCTGGCAGATGGGCAGGATCCCCTGGGCCGCAACGGCGGCATTGCGGAGCATGGCAACGGCCACCCCACGGTCGTTCTGGCTTGCCTCGGGGTCCTCCAGGATGGCGGCGACCTGCTCGAGGTGCGGCGTCCGCAGGAGGAACGAGCAGTCGCGCAGGGCCTCACGCGCCAGGACGGTCAGGGCCTGCGGGTCGACCTTGAGTACGGGCTGGCCGTCGAACTCGGCAACCGAGACGTAGTCGCCCGAGATGTGCTGGTACGTCGCCTCATCGCCGTCGAGAGGAAGCGGTTCCTGGTAGGCAAAGTCGGACATGGCGCGGCTCCCTTTGGGCTTTGGGTGGAGGATACCGCTCCCGCGGAACGGGGCGACCTTCGGGCGCTGCCGCGCACCCGTCGAATCCAGCCCGGACGGACGGCCCTATCCGCTCGCAACGGGCGGTGAGCCCAAGCAACCTGGCGCGCAACATGGAGCCATTGACTGCCGTGCGTAGAGCACAGGCAGACCATGCCCGTGAGTCCCGCAGGCGGACACACCGTCCAAGCCTGTGAACGCGCTGACGCCCTGGGCCCCGCTCGTGGGTTCCGTGGCGGGCGCGGTCCGCCACGGAGGCTACTTCCGGGTCGAGATCGTGATCTTGTCGATCGTGCCCGTGAAGCGCGTCTCGTCGCGGCCGATACCGATCCCCTCTGCCACGGGCGTCTGATTGTCGAGGCCGACATCAGCGGTCTCGTCGGCGG
>JARGNS010000006.1:9801-24813 GCA_029213105.1 Planctomycetota bacterium | reverse complement strand
TGGAACGCACGGCTGAGCAAGACCAAGCCCGGTGAGAAGGTCGTCGTCGAGATCGAGCGCAAGGGCCGCAAGCGCAAGGTCACCCTCAAGCTCGGCAAGACCTAGGGCCCGCCACCGGTCGTGCCTACTTGGCGGCCTTGGCCTCGGACCGGGCGACGCCGGGGTACGTGCCTTCCGCCTTCCTGAACTTGGACACCGCGCGCATGCGCTTGCGGTAGAGCCACGGCTGCTCGAAGGGCGGCGGGCCGGCCTTCGCCGCTGCGGCGATGCACGCCTTGTTCTCGTCGGGTAGCCCGTTGTCGCCGAAGCGCGGGTTCGGGCCGTAGGCCAGCCGCGCGCTGATCACGAGCGTCGAGTAGTTCCTGCCGTTCACGAACAGGTAGCCCAGCGTGCGGCCGTACTTGTCCTTCTCGCCGGAACGCAGCAGCTCGATCTTGTTGGCGGTCGCGATGCAGCCGCGCAGGAACCCGGTGGCTTCGTCGCCGAAGGGTTGCGGGAACGGCAGGTCATGGTCGAGGTGCAGGACCTCGGGCGTGTCGATGCCGAGGATGCGCACCTCCTCGGCGTCCTTGCCCGGCCAGTCCAGCCGGACCGTGTCGCCATCGTCGAAGTGGATGATGGCCTTCGGGACCGCGACCCGTGCACTGTCGGCGGCGCGGGCCGGGGCATGGAGCGCCACGCCGACGGCGAGTGCGAGGAGGGCAGTGAGGACCCAGCGGCGGGACGAAAGGATCGACGGCATGACAAGCTCCCGGGGCGCGCGGCCATTGCGCGTCCGGCAGTCTACCGATCGTCGCGCGGGTCGTCGGCCGGCTTCTCGTCGGCGTCAGCGGCCTCCCCGTCGAAATCAATCGATACGGAGTTCACGCAGTAGCGCAGCCCCGTCGGGGCGGGGCCGTCGTTGAACACGTGGCCCAGGTGGCCGCCGCAACGGGAGCAGGTGATCTCGGTACGGACCATGCCGTGGGTACGGTCCGTGGTCTCGGTGATGTGGGCGCCTTCGAGGGGCTCGAAGAAGCTCGGCCAGCCGCAGCCGGACTCGAACTTGCCATCGGACTTGAAGAGCGCGAGGCCACACCCCGAGCACTTGTAGGTGCCGACGTCCTTGTTGTGCAGGAGTGCTCCGGAGCCAGCTCGCTCGGTGCCCTTCTCGCGCAAGATGTGGTACTGCCGCGCCGAGAGGATCTGCTTCCACTCCTCTTCGCTGCGTTCGAGCTTCTCCACCGTGATGTTCCCCTTGGCGTCCCTATGGCTGAATGACTGGCCGGGCATCACGGCCGCGAGCGCCGGAGTGCGACGGCCACGCGAGTCGGCGTCCTTCGAAGCGACGACGCAGACGGCGAGGACGCCGACGACAACCGTGCCCGTGATCCAGTAGGTGGAGGGTTTCATGAACCCCCAGTCTAGCGAAAGGGCGTCCCGAGGTCAGGCCGGAGTCCAAATCGAGGTGATCAGGGCTGCCAGGCTGGTCGGTTGCGGCTCCGGCGCGAACGTCGGGTACGCCGAGATACGTCCCCAGCGGTGCAGGAAGGCCCACGCGGCGAGCATGCGGCCGAACTCGGGCGTGAGGTCGGCAGGGGCGAGGCCATAGCCCGCGAGCAAGGCACGTTGGACGGCGGGCCGGCCCTGGCAGAGGAAGACCAGCGGCGCGGCGAACTCGTAGCGCCAATCCCCGATCATGGCGTCACCGAAGTCGATCAAGCCGGTGACCGTCCAGCGGCCCCCGCGTTCCTCGAGGTAGACGTGCTCGTCGGTCACGTCCGCGTGCAGGAAGACCTCCCGGCCGTCATCCGTCGGGGGCAGGGTGTCGATGAATGCCTCCAGCTCCGCGACCCACGCAGGCTCGAGGCCGTAGCCCGCCTGGCGCACGGCGGCATCGGCGCGCAGGCCGCGCGCCAGCAGGGGCCAGTCTTCATCGATTGCCGCGCACGCCGTCCGGTCGACGGCGTGCAGGCGGGCAAGCAGGGCGCCGAGTTGCTGCGCGACGGCCACCTGTGAGGCCTGGTCGAGCTCGGGCCAGACCGTGCCGATGGGGCGGCCATGCACATGGGAGAGTACGAGGTACGGCCAGTCCTCGAGCGTGCCCTCGTGCAGCAGGTCGGGGACCTCCAAGCCGTCGAGGCCGGTCACGGCCGCGATGCCGGTGCGCTCGCGCACGAAGTCCTCCGGCCACAGCGGCGGGAACAGCTTGATCCAGGGGCCGCCGCGGACATGGAAGACGACGTTCGTGCCACCCGGTGATGCGTAGGCGTCGTCGGCGTCGAGTCCGTGCCGCGCGCAGATCGTCTCGACGGCCGCGAGCCACGGCTGGGGGTCGCCGCGCAACTGCCGGTAGGCATCCTTGTCGGGTACGGAGGGCAGGAGGGGCGTGGCGGCCATGCCGGATCCTACCCCCCGTGCAGACTTCCCCGGCGCCGCGGTACGGATCCCGGAGCCCCACCCGTCCAAACCAGTTCGGATGGGGTGACGACCCCAAGGAGCCCCCCGCGTGGACGAGGCCGAGCAGCTGCGACGCGGCCTGCAAGCGATGGTGCCGCCTGGGCGCGCCTCGTGCGCCAGCACGCCGCGGTGCCCGGTCTCCATGACACCGACGCGCACAAGCACCGGGCCGACGGCCTGCAGCTCGAGATCAGTCCGCGCCAGGCTCGGGGTCGGGCAGGCGCGCCGCCACGCGGCGATAGACCAGCACGATCGCGAGGGCGCCCAGCAACACGAGCAGCAGACTCGCGAGGGGGCCGGCCGGGCCCTGGGCCTGCACGCGACCGCGCGCGGCCGGGTCCTCGGTCGGCCAGCGCATGCGCGGCAGGTCGGCGGGGCGGATCGCATCGAAGGCGCTGCCAGCGTCGACGGCGTTCCCATCCACGGCATGCGCCGGCAGCGCGGGCGTGGCCTCCAGCCCGAGGATGTCGCAGCGCACGACCAGCTGGACTTCGGGGACGGCCGTGAACGGCATCGACACGTGGAAGAGCCGCAGGCGCGCCTTCTCGGTGGCGGTGTCTTCGTGCATGGCGGTCCCGGCGAGGTTGAGGCGCACGCCCGAGCCGGCGTCGGGGCTGAACCACACGAGCGAGGTCGTGCCGCCGGTCGTGTCCGCATGCTCGAGCTCGTGCCAGAGCACCGTCTCGGGAATCGCCGCGAGCGGGGGGGCGCCGTCGGCCGCGGCGGTGGCCAGGCGTACGAACGGGACCGTCACCTCGTCGGCGTCGATGTCCTGGTAGACGCTGGCGCTCGCCAGGGCCGGGGCCTCCGGGCTGGCGAGTGCGCCTTGCACGGCCGCCTCGATCGTGGGCGAGGCCGCGGCTTCGGCCGTGGTGGCCTGCACCGGCTCGGCATCGAGCACGAGCCCATCCAGGGTGAACAGGAAGCGCTCCAGCTGCGCGACGCGCAGGCGGAAGGCCTGGTCGACGGTGCCGCGGGCCTTCCATTCGAGCGCATCGGTGGTGCTACGGGCGGCGCGGCCCTGGAGCCAGAAGCCGAGCAGCATCAGCAGCAGCCCGGCGCCGGTCAGCAGCCGCAGGCCTCGTCGGGTGTCCCACATCGAGCTCATGGTGTGCTGGTGTCCCTCGCGGTCCTCTGCGCGAGCATACCGAATGACGGTGCCTGCAAAGACGACTACACTCGTCGTCGTCCAAGGGGACGGCGGATCGCCTACGGGGGGAGGACGCCATGGGCCGAGTGTTCTTATGGGCCACGATCCTGCTCGGGGTCGCGGGACTGATCTGGTTCCTGTTCATGGATCCAGAGCCTGAGGCCCCTGCGTACGGCCCGATGGCCGAGATCGAGGACGACGAGGAGGTCCTGGCCGGCGGCCCCGCCCTCGTGGGGCGTGAGGGCGGCACGGCCCTGGCAAGCGCCGACGAAGGCAACGGCGGAGCCTTCATCCACGGCATCGTCGTCGACAAGCATGGCTCCCCGATCTCCGGCGCTCGCGTGACGGCCGCAGCCCATGCCAAGTGGGAACGCGGCGCGAGCGCCAACCAGCGGACCGCGGCCCTGGCGCTCTTCGAGCCCATGAAGGGCGTGCAGCGCCGCGTCGTGGGACACGCCACGTCCAAGCCGGATGGCACGTTCCGCCTCGACGGACTCGAGAAGGATCGCACCTACTCCGTGCGGGCGATCGTCGAAGCGCCGCAGGTGTCGAGCTCCCAGCAGTACGCGGCGCGCACCACGCTCCAGACCCCCGCCCGCATCGTCGTGGGCGAGGGCAGCGCCCTGCGTGGGCGCGTGGTGGATGGCACGGGCGCCGGGGTGCAGGCCTCGGTGCGGATCAACGGCACGACGGCGCTCGGCAGCAAGCCGTGGCTCGGAAGCTACTGGGCCGCGGATCCCTTCGAGACGGCCGCGGATGGTCGCTTCCGTCTCGAGGCGGTGCCGCACGGGAGCCTTACCTTCGCGCTGCATGTGGTCGGACGCGGCACGCGCAGCGGCATCCGGGTCGATGCACCCGTCGACGGCGAGGTGGTCCTTTCGTTCGAGGAGGCCGAGGGCGCCACGCTCGAGGGGCGCGTGATCGACACGAGCGGCGCGCCGATCGCCGGCGCGAAGATCTCGGCGAACAGTGGCCCCGAGACCAACAGTCTCCAGCGCACGATGGTGTCGCGCGCCGCGGTCAGTGCCGCGGATGGCACGTTCCGCGTCACGGGGCTGACCCCGGGCGTGCTCTACAACGTGCAGGCCTTCGCCGAGGGCTTCGTGCCCTCGGGCGCGCTGGGCAACCAGCTTCCGCTCGCGAAGGATCGTGTCGCACGCATCGATATCACCCTCGTGAAGGGCACCACGATCCGCGGACGCATCCTGTCGCCGGAGGGCGCGCCCCTGGCGGGTGCCGAAGTCGCCGCGACGCGCATGGGGCAAGGGCAGGGCGGCTGGTTCGCCATGCTGGCCACCACGACCTCCGCGGCGGACGGCACCTACACGCTCGCCAACGTCGCCTTGGGCCCGGGCCTTGTGCAGGCGCGTCTCGAGGGGTACTTCATGCCGCCGTCGGAGCACGGTGCCTCCAATCCGTATCCATGGATGCAGAACGCGAGTCAGGGCACCCCCTACAACGCGGAGAACGAGGGCCAGGCCTTCGACGGCAAGGACGTCGTGCTCCTCAAGGGCACCGCGGTCAAGGGCGTGGTCGTCGACGAGCAGGGCACCCCCTTGGCCGATGCGTACGTCACGGCGCAGCGCGGCAATCAGGGCTGGAGTCCAGGGCTCTCCAACCTGGGCGTCCAGAACGTGCGCTCCGATGGCGAGGGGGTGTTCACGTTCTCCGGGCTGGAGCCCGACAAGACCTGGAACCTGACCGCGCGCACCGCGACGCACCTCACCGAGAAGGCCTTCAAGCTCGTGCTGCCCAAGGAGGGCGCGCCCGAGGAGGAGCCCCGGGTGGTCGCGAAGCTGGGCGCCAGCGTGAGCGGCGTCCTCACCCAGGTGGGGGGCGGGCCCGTGGCCGGCGTGGTGGTCAGCGTGAGCGGCGCCACCCCCGAGAGCGCGATCACCGATCCCGAAGGGGCCTTCACGCTGGCCGGGCTCATGCCGGGCACGTGGTCGGTCGTCGCGTCCGGGGCTTCGCCCACACCCGAGAGTGCGAGGAAGAAGGTCACCCTCGAATGGGGGAAGGCCGTGGACGACGTCGCCTTGTCGATGCCCCTGCTGCATACCATTCGCGGGATCGTCGAGGACGAGGGTGGCAAGCCGTTGGCGGGCATCTCCGTGCAGGCCCGCAAGAAGTCGACGACGAAGAACTCGAACCGGCGGCGCGGCCGACGCAGCAACAACACGAAGTACGCCCAGACGAACACGAGCGGAGCCTTCGTCCTGGAGGGGCTGCTCGAGGGCGAGTACACGATCTGGACGGGGAGCGCCAAGGAGTCCGGCGTCTCCACGGGGACGGACGACGTGCGGCTCGTGCTCGTGCCGCCGGATCGCATCCTGATCGAGGGGCGCATCCTCGACGGCCAGGATCGTCCCGTGGCGCGCGGCCAGCTGCAGGTCTTCACCGGACCGGAGGGCAAGCGTCGCACGTCGGTGAACGCGCCGATCACGGGCGGCTTCTTCAGCGCGCGCATCATCACCAAGGAGAGCTCGGTCGATATCCAGGTGACCTCGGCGCTCGATGCCGCGGGGCGCTCGCTCAACTACGTGCAGAAGCGCGAGACGAACGTCAGCTTGAGTGGCACGATCGAGCTGCGACTCGATGAGGGCCTTACGGTCACGGGCACCGTGCGCGCGTCCGATGGGCGGCCACTCGCCGGCATGCAGGTGCGCGTGCAGAAGAAGGGCAACCGCAACATCAACTACTTCGGGAACCAGAACACCGGCACCGGCGGCTCCGGGCGCAGCGCCGAGGACGGTGCCTGGACGGTGAAGGGGCTCAAGCAGGGCGACTACGACGTCACCCTCACGCCGGGCGGCGACTGGATGTCGCCAGCGCCCATTCCCGTGCGCGCGGGGGACGAGGGCATCGACATCAAGCTCACGAAGGGCCTGACGATCGAGGGGCACGTGCTCACGCCGGAGGGGGAGCCGCTGGCAGGCGCGAACGTCTGGCTGGCCGAGACCCAGAGTTCGAAGACCTCCCGCGGGACGGCGAAGCAGGCGCAGGACTGGATGGCCAACATGCGCCTGCGCACCACGACCGGCGCGGACGGCCACTTCGTCGTCAAGGGGCTGCCCGAGGAGGCGTTCTTCAACGTCTCCGCCGGGGGCAACGGGGCCGATCAGCCCTACATCACCGACGTCATCAAGGACGTCGCCTCGGGAACGAAGACCGTCGAACTGAAGCTTCGCAAGGGGGCCCTGATCGAGGGGGAGATCGTCGCACACGACGGCGGGGCCATCGGCAACGGCTGGATCCACGCCACGCCGGTGGATCCGAAGGCCGGCTTGAACAGTGCCAACGTCCACCTGACCGGGAGGTCCAACACCTTCAAGCTCGGGCCGCTCGCGCCGGGTCGCTATCGCCTCCAGGTGCAGCTCCACGGCGGTAGCCATGCCGCGCCTGCACCCATCGAAGTGGATGCGCCCTCGACGGGCGTGCGCATCGAGCTCGGGAAGACGACCGCGATCGAAGGCTCGCTGATGGGCGATGACGTCAAGGGCTTCACGGTCCAGTACGGCGCCAAGGGGCAGTTCCAGAGCACCCGTGTGAACACCGATGGCTCTTGGCGCATCACCAACGCGAAGTACGCCACGGGCACCCTCTTCGCCTTCCGCAAGGGCGACGAACGCTACGCCCAACTCGACAACGTCACCGCGGACCAGGGGCCGCACTCCTTGTCATTGCAGTTCGGCGAGACCATCTCCGGCACGGTCGACGGCTACGCCGGCGAGGGCCGCAAGCCCACCATCTACTGCATGACGAACGGACGCTGGGTGCAGGGCAGCGTCGAGAAGGACGGCACCTTCCGGATCACCGGGCTGCCGCCGGGACGCTACACCGTCCAAGGCTGGGTGCAGGGCGGGGCCATTCCGGCCGTGCCCGACGTCGAGGCCGGCACCGCGGGCCTGACGCTGACGATGACGTGGAACAAGAAGTAGGACGCGGAACGAGGCGTCGCGGCGACTACTTCTTCATGTCCTTCGCGGCCTCGACGCCACGGGCGAGCTCGTCGAGGGTCTCCTGCAGATCCTCGAGCGTCACACCCAGGGGCAGTGACTGCGGCGCGTCGGTGTCCGCGACCTCGATGGGGCGGCCGCAGCGATCCCCCAGGCTGTACCAGGTGCTCGCCTTGACGTCGATGAGGCCCCAGTGCACGTGGTACGTGCCGGGGGAGGGCAGCACGATGCCCGCCTCGGCCTGCTCGCGCGAGAGCGGGTAGCCGAACTCGCCGCGCGGGATGTGCTCCGGGCCGCTGCCGGGGCCGCCCAGGTTGCCCATGAGGTCGACGATCTCCTGCGGCGGGATGCCCTGGGCGCGGATCGTGCGCGGGACCACGCGCAGCAGGAAACGCACGTGGCCCGGTAGCCCGTCCGGGGGCACGCCGCGCAGGGGCACCTTGGCCACGTAGCCCGGGCGCAGCCGGATGGTCTGGCCGCCGCGCACGGCGGGGATGTCCTGCACGCGGAAGCCCGGGGCGATGACCCGCACGGGGTAGTCGACGCCGCCGGTGGGCAGGACGAGGACGCCGGGCTCGGGGTGCCACGACACCTCGGCGGGATTGGCGGGATCCTGCTTCACGAACGCCGCCGCGCCGGCCACGACCTGGCCATCCGGGTCGCGGACGCGCACGTGGCGCTTGGTGTCGGCGGGCAGCGGCGGCGGCTCGTTCGCGTCATCGGGGCCCACGGCGCGGCCCAAGGGGCTGCCCTGGATCACGGCCCAGAGACCGAGGGCCGCGAGCAGCATCCCGGCCACGAGCGTGGCCCGGATCCAGAAGCGCCGCTTGGGATCGGGGGAGGTACTCACGCCGGGCATCGTCGCATCGCCCGCCGACGCCGTACGATGCCCGCATGCTCGCCCGTCCGTCCCCCGCCGGTCTGCTCGCCGCCGGTGTGCTGTGCCTATGCCTTGCGGCCTGTGGCGAGGACCCGGCGGCGCCCGGGGCCGTGGCGCCGCCCGCGGAGCTCGTGACTGCCGAGGCGGTCGAGTTGATGGGGCGTGCGCGCAAGCCGGTCCGCATCCAGGTCTCGGCCCGCCAGCGCGACGAGGCCGCCGCCCTCGGCGTTCCGGCCGCGTTCCACAGCCCGGGTGCGGGGTACTTCGTCTACGTACCCAAGGGCTCGTTCGTGATGGGGTCTCCGGAAACGGAGCCCGGCCGCGACCCGAGTGAGTCGGCACACACCGTGCACATCGATCGCGGCTTCTACATGCAGGTGGCGCCGGAGCATGCCGGCTTCACCGGCAGCCTCGGCCAGGCAACCTACGATCGCGCCGGCGCCGAGGCGCTGGCACGCGCGTTCAGCGAGCAGGATCCGGTGCACGACTACCGTCTCCCGACGGAAGCCGAGTGGGAGTACGCCAGCCGCGCCGGTTCGCAGGCCCGCTGGTGGTGGGGGGATGGCGTCCCCGAGGACGAGGCTCCGTACGCGCGCAACCCGTGGGCCCTCGATCACATGGGCATGTTTCCGGAGTGGTGCCTGGATCGCTACGGGCCGCTGCCTTCCTGGGAGGTGAGTGATCCGCACGGCGCCGAGCGCGGGGAGACCTTCGTGCTCAAGGGGAGCCACTTCAGCCAGCGTGCCCCCGGCCAGCCGCGCTCGGAACGCAGTGCGGCGCGCCAGGAAGCGGGGCCCGATGCGCGCGCCTGGGTGCGCCTCGTCGCGCCGCTGGGCTACGGCCTCGGCGCCTACGGCTCCGTGCAGGTGACGTTCCAGCTCGTCGATGCCGAGGGCCAGGCCGCGCCGAACGCGGACTACGATCTGCGTGTCATCTCGATGAACGACCGCCTTGCCGCCCGGGTCAGCGGGGCCGACCCCGTCTGGGCGCGTGTTCGCAAGCCGAGCCTGCCCGTGACCCTCTCGATGGTGCCGGGCTCGTACTACGTCTACGCCGAGGGCCGCCGCGACGGCCGGCTGGTGCGCGGCACGGAGCAGAAGTTCCACGCCCAGGGGGCGACTCGCACGCAGCCCGTGCCGGTGCCGGCGCGGGATCTCTCGCGCTTCGGCTCGGGTGCCCACGAAGAGCCCAAGTAGCCGGGGCTGCGGCCCCTCGTCGCGGGGCCGTCGATTCCCTACAATGCGCGGCCCGACGGAGGATTCCCGATGCGTCCCATGCTTGCCGCCCTGCTCGTCCTCGCCCTCGTGGCGCTACCGGGTCCGCTCTTTGCCGAGGATGCCCCGACCAAGGCCGATGCCTTGCTCAAGCCCAGCCAGGCATGGCAGCAGATCAACGCGGCGAGCCGCAAGGCGCCGTACGCCAAGCGCGCCGACCTGACGAAGGCGGCGTCCCTGGCGTACCTCGAGCGCCTCTCGGCCCAGGGGGGCATGGCGCTCGGCAGCGAGGCGCTCTCGCTTGGCTTCATCCAACGCGGTGCCCAGCAGTGGGATCAGGCCGCGGTCACGTTCCACGCCGTGTGGGCGAACGCCGAACACGCCGACGGCCTGCGCGACCAGGGTGCGATGCACGAGGCCGCCTTGCTTGCCAACAAGGACCTGCGTGCGAAGCGCGGTGTGGAGGGCTGCCTCCAGTCCCTCGAGGGGCTGCGGGCCTATGCCGCCGCCATCGACAGCGAGAAGCGCTCGTCGATGCGTTCGAGCATCGAGAACAACATCGCGAATGCGCTCGACGGCGCGAAGCAGAAGGACGCGGCTCGCGACCTGCGCATCGCCGTCGTGAAGCGCGACCCCATGATGGTCGCGCGCCTGTATCGCTCGCTGCTGGGCGGCTTGCTGGGCAGCACCCATGCGCTCGACGGCTACGCCAAGGTCCAGTCGGAATCGCAGGGCCTGATCGAGTTGCTCGCCGCACAGCAGGCGAAGGCCGTCGAGTCGCTCGAGGCCAAGCAGAAGGACGCCATGGCGAAGCTCGTGGCGAGCTCGCCCGACTCCGTCGACGAGAGCGGCAAGCTCAAGCGCAAGTCCGTGCGTGCCATGAGCCCACTGGAGCGCGGCGTCTACAACGCCGATCGCCAGCTCGCCTCGGGCAAGAGCTACGCCAAGCGCCTCGAGGGCGCCGGCGCGCCCTTCGGCATGCTGGGCCAGCCCGCCCCCGAGTGGACGCTCGAGCACGCCTACACCGACGTGAAATCCCTGGGCGACCTCAAGGGCAAGGTCGTCGTCCTCGACTTCTGGGCCACGTGGTGTCCGTGGTGCATTCGCAGCTTCCCCGCCATTCGCGATCTCCTGAAGGACTACACCGACAAGGGGCTGGTCGTCGTGGGCGTCACGGCGAGTTCGGGCAGCGTCTATGCCGCCCGCTACGACCTCGATGACGACCTCAAGGACAGGGCCGAGGCCGGCAAGCGCGCCACGCCCGCCGCGCGCATGGCGCGCGGAACGCAGAAGGCCGACGGGAAGACGATCTTCAGCGCCGAGGACTACCCCGCGAAGGAGAAGGAGGTCATCGCGACCTTCATCGCCAACCACAAGATGAACTGGCCGGTCGTGATGATCGACAAGACCGAGCCGGGGCCCAAGTACGCCCTCGGCGGCTGGCCGCATGCGGTGATCATCGATCGCGCGGGGCGTGTGCGGTACTTCAAGTCCGGCGCCTTGCTGCGCGACCGCGTGGACGCGGTGAAGAAGTTCCGTGCCATGTTGGAAGACCTGCTGGCCGAGAAGGCCAAGTAGCCGCATCCATCGCTAGCATGGCGTCTGCGACGTCATGAAGAACCTGCTCCGCCTCCTGCTGCTTGCCCTCCTGGCCTGGGTGCTGTGGCTGCTGGTCGACGGCAGCACGGGCGAGGACCCGGGTGATCTCGGTGACGGGAGCTACCTCGACGGCGATAGCGCGGGGCCCGGCGACCGCGACCTCCGCGACGTCGAGCGGGATGCCGACAGCATGGTCGGCCTCGCCAATCCCCGTGCGGGCGTGGGGGACGACCCCTCGGCTAGGGCGGACGATCCCGTGGCGATCGAACTCCTCGGTCGCGTCGTGGATGCGCGTCGCCATCCCGTGGCGGGCGCGCAGGTCGAGTTGCTCGTCGCCGGCCAGCGGCGCGGCGGGGCCACGACGGCCCCCGACGGTCAGTACCGGATGGCCGTACGCGCGGGCAGCGGGTCGTCGGCGCGCGGCACCCTGCTCGCACGGCTCGAAGGCCACGGCACGGGCATGGCGGGGGTCTGGCTGGCCGAGCCCGGCACCCTCACGGCGCCGCCGATCGTGCTCGAGGCGGCGTATCGTCTGCAGGGGCGCGTCGAGGTCGACGGCAAGCCTTCCCCGTTTGCCCAGGTGGCGGTCGTCGCGCGCGACGGCGGGCAGGTGACACCCCTTGCGTTGCAGTCGGCAGGTCCCGACGGCACCGTGACGTTCGATGGCCTGGCGGCGGGCCTGTACGAGCTCTATGCGCTGCTGCCGGGGCGCGGGCGCGGCACCGGTCAGGCGCGGCTTCCCCAGCCCGAGGGCGAGGTCGCGGTACTCGCCCTCGGGGGCGAGCGCTTGCTGGATGTCATCGTGGAGGATGCCCGTACGGGAGAGCCCGTGGCCGGCGCCAGCGTCCACATCGGCGACAAGCGTACGCTGCCGCGGCCGAGTGGCCCCGGCTACCTGCCGGCCCTGCCCGCGCTGACCACGAACCGCCAAGGGCGTGCGACGGTGCGTGGCCTCGGCCTGGAAGAGACGATCTACGTCAACGTGGAGGCGGCCGGCTACATCGCCGGAGTCTGGTGGCGCTCGAGTCGTCAGGTGGCTCGTCCCGGTACGAGCGAGGTGCGCGTCCGCCTCGGCCGTCCGCGTCGCGTGATGTTCCCGATCTACGAGGGCGACGTGCGTCCGCCCGAGGACGGTACGCCCCTCGCCGTGGAGTTCAGCGGTCAGGCCGTGCAGACCCTCGACGCCGTGTCCGCCCGCGTCGATGGTTCGTACGTGGTGGTCGAAGGGCTGCCGGCCATCAATGCGAGCGGCGTACTCACCGCCCCCGGCGGCTTGCAAGCACGCTTCACCGCGCCTGCAGGCGTCGACATGGGCAATGCCGTGCAGTTCGTGGCGCCGCGTGCGGTGCGCGTGCGCGTGCATGAACCCGGCGGCGCCCCGGTTGCCGGGCTGGCCCTGCGGCTGAACCCCATGGATGGCTCTGGACGGATTCCTCCGGCCGTCACGGATGCGGAGGGGGTCGCGACCTTCCCGGCGGTGGCGGCGGTGAAGGCCGGCGTGCACCTGCGCGTGAACGACACGCCGTGGGGCGGCCCCCTGCTCGGGCGCATCGACCTCAGCACGGGGGAGGAGGAGTACACGTTCGAGTTGCAGCAGCGCATCGCGTGCGTCCTGCGTGTGCGCATCGACGGGGAGTCGGCCTTGCCGGGCCGCTATACGGTCACGGCCGCGGGCCAACGAGTGAGCTCCGAGCAGATCGTGGAGGATGCGACCACGGGCGAGTTGCAGGTGAGCGTGCGGCCGCCTTCGGCGGAGCGTGCGTTCGAGCTGCAGTTCCTGGCCGAGGGCTACCTGCCGGCCTCGGTCCAGATCGAGCCGGCGGAGGGTTCGCAGGTCGAGCACGACATCGAGCTGCGCGCGGCAGGCCGCCTCGTGGCCCGCGTGCGTCCGCCGGACGACGGGCGCTACAGCCTGGGCTTGCAGCGCCTGCATACGGACCGCAAGCGCTGGGTACCGACCGCCGGACGTGGGCGGGCGGCGCAGGCCAGCAGTGACGGCGTCCATGCCTACGAGGGCCTGGAGACGGGCCGTTACCGCGTGGTCGATCTCCGGAGCGGCTACGAGAGCCGTCCCATCGATCTCGTGCCCGGCGCGCCCGTGGAGATCCAGGTCGATCTCTCGGACTCCGTCGAGGTGCAGGGGCGGGTGCAGGCGCCGGCCGGCACCGACCTCACCAAGGCGCGCGTCCTGATCGCCGGTCGTCATGCGCGCGCCCAGGCCCACGCGGGGGAGCGCGTGGGCGCCGACGGGAGCTTCCGTCTGCGGGCCCTGCGCGGCGAACGCGTGGAGCTCACGGTCACACACCCGCTGCTCGCGGCAGCCGCGGCAGGGGGACGCGCCACGGTGACCGCTCCCGGCGAGGCCGTCACCCTCCGGCTGGAAGCCGGGGTCGAGGCCTTCTTCCGCGTCGCGGGACTCGCGGGGGCCAGCAACGCGAGCAGCGGACCGACGCGCTCACCCGTCCAGGTGCGGCTCTACAAGGGCAGGGTCGGGGGCGAGTTGGTCCGCACGGTGCAGCCGGTGGCCTCCGCGGGCGTCTTCACCTTCGGCGGCTTCACGCCCGGGACCTACGCGCTCTGGATCGGGCTTGGCTCCCACCATGCCCCGTACACCCGGACCGGCGTGGTGCTGGGCCGTGGCCGCACGGACCTGGGCTCGATCACCCCTTCCGCCGGCGGCGCGATCCTCATCGAGCTGCGCACGGGCGCTGCGGGGAGCCCGACTTCGATCTGGGCCTCCGCGACGGCGGTCGGTGAGCCCCGCTACGCCCGGCATGCTTCGCACAAGCCCGGTAGCGGCCCCCTGCGGGTGACCGGCCTCGGCAAGGGCACGTTCCAGGTCCTGGTGCGTGCCTCCGGGGCCACGGGCAGCCGGATCCTGTACGAGGGGGAGGTGGTCGTCCGCGGCAGCGGCGAGACCCGCCTCGAGGTCGACGCCCGCTAGCGTCGCAACCTGTTCAGGCCCGCCAAAGGGGCCTGCGGCCCGCACCGGAGCCCGTTCGATAGGTCCTCGGCTCCCCCTGCACCCACATCGGGCGCGCGGGGGACCCGGGAGTGGGTGTGCAGCGGGACGAGACGATCGACAGCGGGAGCGGGGGCCTCACGGCGACCCAGGCCCAGCATGTGCGTCGGACCGGGCTGCGTGAGATGGTGCGGCGCTCGCGCGCCCTCACGGTGACCTACCCGATCCTCATCGTGGTCGTGCTGCTGACGACGCCGTACGGCGAGATCGCGCCCCTGGCCATCTACGCCATGCTGGCCGCGAGCAGTGCCCTGGCCGTGGCGCGCGGGGTGCTGGCCCTGCGCTTCGACAGGGCGCATGCGGCCCGCCCCCGTCTGGCGCACGTGCTCTTCGGCGCCGGCGCGGTGCTTGCCGGCGCGCTCTGGGGCAGCTTCGGTGCGTACACCATGGTGGCGTTCGCTTTCGAGTGGACGACGTTCCTCGTGCTGCTGTGTGCCTCGGCCCTGATGGCCGGCTGCCTGACTTCACTCGGCATCGGCTTCCGCTGGTTCCTGCTGCATGTCCTGTGCGGGCTCGGGCCGCTCGTGGTCATGGGCGTCGTCATCGGCGGCGAGACCGGCCTCGCCCTGGCAGGCATCTTCCTCTGCTACGCGGGCTTCCTCGCCCTGCAGGCGCGCGCGGTCAGCCGTGAGTACTGGACCTCGAGCAGTCGCGCCGCCATCGTCGAGCGTGCCAAGCGTGCCGCCGAGGAGGCCAGCCTCGCAAAGAGCGAGTTCCTCGCGAACATGAGCCACGAGATCCGGACGCCCCTG
>JARGNS010000006.1:0-9791 GCA_029213105.1 Planctomycetota bacterium | reverse complement strand
ATCCTCGGCATGACCGAGATCGTGCTGGAGTCGGACCTCGATCAGGAACAGCGCGAGCACGTCAGCGTCGTGAAGTCCTCGGCCGACGCCCTGCTGTGCATCATCAACGACATCCTCGACTTCTCGAAGGTCGAGGCCGGCATGCTCGACCTCGACGAGGAGCCGTTCTCCCTGCGCGCCTGCGTGGCGGACACCCTCAAGGCCCTGGCGATCCGAGCCCAGGAGAAGGGACTCGAGATCGTCCTCGACGTGGCCACGGACGTGCCGGATGGCCTCGTGGGCGACGCCGGTCGCGTGCGGCAGATCCTCGTGAACCTCGTGGGCAACGCCATCAAGTTCACGCCCACAGGCGAGATCGCCGTGCGGGTCGAGTACCGCTCGCGGGCCCGCGGCACGGCCGAACTCGAGTTCCGCGTGACCGACACCGGCATCGGCATCCCGAGCGAGCGCCAGGCCGCCGTGTTCGACGCCTTCGCCCAGGCCGACAGCTCCACCACGCGGGTCTACGGCGGCACGGGCCTCGGGCTTGCGATCAGCGCGAGCCTGGTCGGGCTCATGGGGGGGCGGATCTGGCTCGAGAGCGAGCCGGGGGCAGGCAGCACCTTCTCCTTCACGGCGCACTTCGGCCTCGAGTCCGAGGCCGACCCGCTGCCCCCGCGCCGCGAGCGCATGCTGCTGCGCGGACGCCGCGCCCTGATGCTGGAGCCGCGTGCGTCCACCAGCGCCGTCCTCGCCGCCCAGTTGCGGGAGTACGAGGTCGAGCTCGTCCGGGCCAACCACATCGACGACGTGGCCCCCGCCCTGGAGAAGGCCCGCTCCCTCGATCGCCCGTTCGACGTGGTCCTGATCGAGGGTTCGTGCGTCGCCGAGGGGCAGGATGAGATCTTCCGGCGGCTGCTCGAGGCGCGTGGCCCTGCCCCGACGCACCTGCTGCTCTTGACGTCCGGACCCATGCGGCGCGGACTGAAGACGCGCCAGGAGGACGGCGTCAGTGCCGTCCTGATGAAGCCCTTCTTGCCCGAGGACGTCCGCACGACCCTCGTCACCCTGTTCGACGGTCCGGGCCCCGAACAGGTCGGCACGCCGCGCGTCGTGCGCGAGCGCCGTGGTGTTGCGGCGGACGGGCAGCGGGTCCTCCTGGCGGAGGACAACCCCGTCAACGTGCTCGTGGCGACGCGCCTGCTGGAGCGTCATGGGTTCGAGGTCCATGCCGTGGCCAACGGCCGGCTGGCGGTGGAGGCACTCGAGGCGACGCAGTACGACGTCGTGCTCATGGACGTGCAGATGCCCGAGATGGACGGCCTGCAGGCCACGCAGGCGATCCGCGCCCGCGAGGCCGACGGCCGCGTCCGGACGCCCATCGTGGCCCTGACGGCCCACGCCATGCAAGGCGACGAGGCGCGTTGCATGGATGCGGGCATGGACGCCTATGCCACCAAGCCCATCGACGCAGCGCAGTTGCTCGCGTCGATCGCGGCGGTCACCGGGGTCGAGCAGCGTCGGACGGCCTAGGCCCCGGACGCTCCAGCGCTCTCGTGCCTAGACCCCGGCGGGGGCGGCTTCCATCTCGGCGGTGTAGCTGCCCGTGCGCGCAGCGCCGTTGCAGCGCGCCCGGTGCAGGAACGCGGCCTGGGCGGCCGGCGCGTTCGCCTCCTGCCCGGCCCACGCCGCGAGGGCCGGGGCCTGCAGCGCGCGGCCGTAGGAGTAGCTGAGCTCCCACGGATGCGAGCCGAGCTGGTTCATGGCGTTGAGGTGCTCGGTGGCGAGGATGTCGCTCTGGCCGCCCGAGAGGAAGGCGATGCCCGGCACCGCCGGGGGCACGACGCGATTGAGCACGCGCACGGTGGCCTCGGCGACCTCCTGCACGGAGGCCTGGGTCTCGCACGTGCTGCCCGAGATGATCATGTTCGGCTTGAGCAGCATGCCCTCGAGGTTCACGTTCATGTAGTAGAGCTGCTGGAACACTTCGGACCAGGCCCACTGCGAGACGTTCTCGCAGGCCTCGATCGAGTGGTCGCCCTCCATGAGGACCTCCGGCTCGACGATCGGCACCAGGCCGCACTCCTGGGCGATGGCGGCGTAGCGCGCGAGCGCGTGGGCGTTGGCGATGATGCAGGCGTAGCTGGGCTGCCCCTCGGCGATCTTGTAGACCGCGCGCCACTTGGTGAAGCGCGCGCCGAGCTCGTAGTACTCCTGGCAGCGCTCGCGCAGACCATCGAGTCCCTCGGTGACGGTCTCGCCGTCGCAGCCGGACAGGGGCTTGGCGCCGGTGTCGACCTTGATGCCCGGCAGGATGCCGACGTCGTTCAGGGCCTGGGGCACGGTGCGCCCGTCGGAGATCGACTGGCGCAGCGTCTCGTCGTAGAGGATGACGCCGCTGATGTTCTCGTTCGCGCCCTCGGCGGTGAAGAACGTCTGGCGGTAGCCGATGCGCGAGGCGGCCGTCGACTCGACACCGATCGAGTCGAAGCGCTTCTTGATCGTGCCGGTGCTCTCATCGGCGGCGAGGATGCCCTTGTTGGGGGCGACCATGGCCCTTGCGGTGGTCTCGAGCTGCTGCTTGTCCATCACGCCTCTCCAGGCTGCGCCAGCGGCCGCCCATCGGCCACGCAAGGGCTACACCATACCGAACCCGGCTCGGGGTATCCTCCTCCGGTCACGGTGGCTGGAGGCGGCAGGGCTCATGAGCGCGGAGAAGCCCTACGATCGGCGCACCGTCTGGGCCTGGGCGCTCTACGACTTCGGCAACTCGTCCTTCGCCGTGCTCTTCGCGGCCATGTACTCGGTCTACTACACCAAGTACGTCGTAGAGCCCACGGGAGCCCCCTCGGATGCCATCTGGGGTGCGGTCATCGCCTCCTCGATGCTCCTCGTGGCCATCTCCGCCCCGTTCGTGGGCGGCATCGCCGACCACACGGGGCGGCGCAAGCGCCTGCTGGCCGCCTACACGGTGCTGGGCATCGGCGCGGTCCTGGCCCTCCCCCTGGTGGGCCCGGGGGGCACCCGCATGGTGCTCTTCGGCGGGATCATGGCCGCCCTGGCCAACATCGGCTTCGAGGGCGGACTCGTCTTCTACAACGCCTACCTGCCCGACATCGCGCCGGCCGAGCGGCGCGGGCGGGTCTCTGCCCTGGGCTTCGCCGTCGGCTACGCGGGCTCTCTCGTCGCGCTCGCGATCGCCTGGCCGCTGCTCGAGCACGGGCAGTGGTCGTGGATCTGGATCGCCATCGCCGTGCAGTGGGCGCTCTTCGCCCTCCCGACGTTCCTGCGCCTGCCTCCCGACCGTCCCACGGGCATGGGCCTGATGGCTGCGGCGAAGCAGGGCTTCACACAGACCCTGGCGACCATCAAGGACGTCTGGGGCATGCCGGATCTGCGGCGCTTCCTGATCGCGTTCTTCGTCTACATGGACGGCGTGATCACGGTCGTGTTCTTCGCGGCGCGCTACGCCGACAAGACGCTCGGGTTCACCCCGGTCCAGACCCTGGGCATGCTTGCGATCGTGCAGGTCACGGCCCTCCTCGGCAGCCTGCTGATGGGGCCGCCGACAGACAAGTTCGGCCCGCGCTGGACGGTGCGCATCATGCTCGTCTGGTGGGTCGGCGTCGCGATCGCGGCCTATCTTGCCCAGGATCGCATCTTCTTCCTCGTCGTCGCGGGTCTCGCGGGCCTGGGCCTCGGGAGCATCCAGGCGGCCTCGCGGGCGTTCATGGCGCGACTGATCCCCGCCGGGCGCGAGTCGGAGTTGTTCGGCTTCTACGCCCTCTGCGGCAAGACGGGCTCGATCCTCGGCCCCGTCACGTTCGGCGTGGTCACGATCCTGACGGACGGCAACCAACGTCCCGCCGTCCTCGCGGTGGGGGCCTTCTACCTCCTCGGCCTGTTGCTGCTGAAGGGCGTGAGCGACAAGCCGGTCGACCAACGCCCCGCCGACTGAGTATCCTCCTCCCATGCAGTGCCCCGTCTGCCACATCGATCAGGTCATCGTGGAGTTCCACGGCGTCGAGCTGGATGTCTGCATCGACGGCTGCGGAACGTGGTTCGACGCGGATGAGCTGCGGTTGCTCTTCGAAGCCGCCGGCGCGCCGCAGCTGCTGCACGACCTCGAGGAGCGGCTCGAGGAGCTGCCTGCGGGCACCACGGGCCCCGTTCGTCGCTGCCCCCGCTGCCACGGTAGGATGCCGCACGTCCAGACGCCTGGCGCGTCAGGGCACGTGATCCTGGATCGCTGTCGACGCGGCCATGGTCTCTGGTTCGATCGCGGTGAACTCGAGGAGATCCTGGCTCTCGAACTCCCGGCCGGCGACGAGGACAACCTCGCTCTTGCCAAGGTCCGGGCGTTCCTGGGACAGTTCTCCACGGCGGCCCCCGCGGGCGAACCACCCCCCGAGAAGGAGTAGCAGTTCATGGGTATTGCGATTGGCATCGGCGCTCTCGTCCTGATCGCCCTGTACTTCATCGGTATCTACAACAGCCTGGTGCGCGCTCGGAACGAGGCGCGCAACGGCTGGTCGCAGATCGATGTCCAGCTCAAGCGGCGTCATGACCTGATCCCCAATCTGGTGGAGACGGTCAAGGGCTACGCGGCCCATGAGAAGGACACCCTCGAGGCCGTCATCTCGGCGCGCACCGCGGCGGTCGCAGCCAAGACCCCGGGCGAAGCCGGCAAGGCCGAGGGCCTGCTCGGTGCCGCGCTCGGCAACCTCTTTGCCCTCTCCGAGCGCTACCCCGACCTCAAGGCCAACCAGAACTTCCTGTCCCTGCAGGAAGAGCTGGCCTCGACCGAGAACCGCATCGGCTTCGCACGTCAGGCGTACAACGATGCCGCGACGCGCTACAACAACAAGCGCGAGGTGTTCCCGGCCAACCTCATCAGTGGCGGCTTCGAGAAGGCCGAGCTGTTCGAGATCGAGATCGCGGCCGAGCGCGAAGTGCCGAAGGTCGAGTTCTAGGCCCACCGACGGGCCCGAGGCGGCTACGCCGTGTGGGAACAGATCCGCTCCAATCGCCGCCGGGGGGCCTTCGTGCTCGCCGGGATGGGCGTCCTGCTCGTGCTCATCGGCATGGCCGTGGCGGGGCTCTTCACCCAGGACCCCGGTGGCCTCGTCGTGGGGGGCGCCGGGGCGCTGCTCCTGTGGCTGTTCCTTTGGATGGTCACCGTCAGCAAGGGTGACGACATCATGCTGCACATGGCCGGTGCTCGGGAGATCGAGCACGCCCACCACCCGGTGCTGTTCAACCTCGTGGAGGAGATGACGATCGCGTCGGCGCTTCCCAAGCGTCCGCGCGTGTTCGTGGTCGACGATCCCTCGCCCAACGCCTTTGCGGTCGGTCGCGACCCGCAGAAGGCCTCGGTCGCGGTGACCACCGGACTGCTGCGCATCCTGGATCGCGATGAACTCCAGGGCGTCGTCGCCCACGAGCTCGGGCACATCAAGAACCGCGACGTGGCCCTGCTCACCACCGCCGGCGTGATGATGGGGGCGATCGTGATGCTGGCGGAGGTCGGCCTGCGTGCGATGTGGTACACGGGCGGCGGACGCCGCTCGCGCTCCTCCAACGATCAGGGCGGTGCCCAGGCCGCGATCATGATCGGCGCGCTCGTCCTGCTCATTCTCGCGCCGATCCTGGCGCAGCTCATGTACTTCGCGCTCTCGCGCCGGCGGGAGTACCTCGCGGACGCCTCCGGGGCGATGTTCACGCGCTACCCCGAGGGCCTCGCCTCGGCGCTGGAGAAGCTGGGCGGCGGCCGGGCTGCTCCGCTGTCGGACACGAGCCGCGTCACCGCGCCCATGTACATCGTCGCACCCCTGCGCAAGGCGCGCGGCGGCGGCGCGTCGCTGTTCAGCACCCATCCGCCGCTCGAGGAGCGTGTGCGCATCCTGCGATCCATGGGGGGGATGGCCGACTTCGGTGCCTACGACCGTGCGTTCCGCAACACCAAGGGGCGCCGCGTCGTGGGGCTGCACACGCTGGAGGAGACCACGGCCGTGCCGGCCCGCGATGCCGGGGAGTCCGGCGCGGGGGATGCCGACGAGGGCGGGCTGTTCGGTACGGGCGGCATGCTCGGGGCCGTCGAGCCCGCGCCCTCCGCCGCAGGCGCTCGGGGCGCGCAGCCGCCCCCGCTGCCGCCGGAGAGCCTGCGGGCGCGCGCCGCGTCCGACGCCTTCCTGCAGGCCTCGGGCTACGCCATGCGCACGTGCGAGGATTGCGGTGCGACCGTGAAGGTGCCTCCGTCCCTGCAGGAACGCGTGACCTCGTGCCCGCGTTGCAATGGCCGCCTCCGCTCGTAGGCTCGCTGCTCATGCAGGCCGACGCCCACGTTCGCGATCTCCTCGCGTTTCTCGATGCCGCACCCACGCCGTACCACGCCGTCGCCGAGACGGCGCGTCGCCTCGAGGCGGCCGGCCACACGCGCTTCCGCGAGGAAGACGCCTGGGCGCTGGAGCCGGGGACGCGTGGTTACGTCGAGCGGCACGAGGGCAGCATCATCGCCTTCATCGTCGGTAGCGTGCCGCCCGCCGAGGGCGGCATGCGCGTCATCGGGGCGCACACGGACTCGCCGAACCTGCGCATCACGCCGGCGGCGACGCGCGACGCCCAGGGCACGCGCCAGCTGCTGATCGAGCCCTACGGGGGCTTGCTCGAGTACACGTGGTACGACCGCGACTGCGGACTCGCAGGCCGCGTACGCCTGGCGGACGGGCGCACGGTCCTGATCGACGTCGCCGGCCCGTTGCTGCGCGTGCCGAGCCTGGCCATCCACCTGCACCGCGAGATCCGCGAGACGGGCATGAAGCCCAACGCCCAGCAGCACCTGCACCCGCTCTTCGCGCTGGCCGACGGCCCGACCTGGGAGCAGGTCCTGGACGGGGCGCTGGCCGCCCACGATGCGACGTATCGCGAGGTCGTGACCCACGACCTCATGCTCTACGACGCGGCGGGCGCCACGCTCGGCGGTGCCGACGATGAGTTCGTGTTCTCGGGCCGCCTCGACAACCTCGCCTCGTGCCATGCCGCCCTCACGGCGCTGCAGCAGGCAGGCGAGGCGCCGGAGCGCTCGCGCGCGACCCAGGTCATCGCCTTCTGGGATCACGAGGAAGTCGGCAGCCGCAGCGCGTCCGGTGCCAGCGGCGCGTTCCTGCGCGACGTGCTCACCCGCATCGGTGGTGCCGGGGAGGACCTTCCGCGGGCCATCGCCCGGTCGCTGATGGTGTCGGTCGACATGGCCCATGGCGTGCATCCGAACCATCCCGAGCGCCACGACGGAGCCCACATGCCGCAGCTCGGCAAGGGCCCGACCATCAAGTGGAATGCGAACCAGTCCTACGCTTCGGATGCCGAGACGGGCGCGCAGTTCGTCGAGGCGTGCCGTGCCGCCGGCTTCGAGCCGCAGCACTACTCGCACCGCAATGACCTGCGCTGTGGCTCCACGATCGGCCCGCTCGCTTCGGCCGAACTCGGCATGCGCACGGTGGATGTGGGCAATCCGATGCTTTCGATGCACAGCTGCCGCGAGATGTGTGCGGCCAGTGATCACGAACCGATGATCGCCGCGCTGCGCGCACACCTGGTGCGCTCATGAGCACCGCACGCGTCCAGGAGATCTTCGACGACTGGGCCCAGCGCGGCCGGGCGGAGGGCATGGAGTCGGGGCATGCGTTCAGCGCGCGGGTCGGCTTCGAGAAGCTCGGCCTCGAGCGCGGGCAGCACTACCTCGATGTGGGCTGCGGCAACGGCTACACCGTCCGCTGGGCGGCCGCACTCGTCGGCGACGAAGGCCACGCTGCGGGACTCGATCTGGCGCCCGAGATGGTGGCGCGGGCCAAGCAGGCTTCCGCCGGGCTGGCGAACGTCGCGTTCCAGCAGGCGGCCTTCCCCGCCCACGAGCTGGAGCACGGGAGCTTCCACGGGATCTTCTCGATGGAGGTCCTCTACTACCTGGCCGACGTCGAGGGCGCGCTGGCGGAGATCGCTCGGCTGCTCGTTCCCGGCGGCCGCTTCGCTTGCATCGTGGACTACTACCGCGAGAACCCGGACAGCCACGCATGGCCCGAGGATCTGGGCTGCCCCATGACGCTCCTCTCCATGGGCGGCTGGCGCAGCGCCTTCGAGTCCGCCGGCCTCGACGTACTGGAGCAGCAGTGCATCCAGTACCCCCTGGGCGCGGGCGAGGAGCCCTCCTGGAAGCACACGCAGGGGTCCCTGCTCACCCTGGGGCGGCGACGCGGGTAGGCTCTCTCGCATGGCCGAATTCGCACCCAGTACGCACCAACCGGCGCTGTCGCTCGATCGCTTCCTCTGCACGGATACGCCTGACGAGGAAGCCGTCCCGATGGACGTCGTCATCGTCGGCGGCGGTCCCGCGGGGCTCTCCTGCGCGATCGAGCTTGCGCGCCTGATCCAGAAGGACAACGAGGGCGGCGACGGCCTGGGCGAGGTCGAGATCGCGGTGCTGGAGAAGGCCGAGGAGCTCGGGCAGCACAACCTTTCGGGGGCCGTGGTCAACCCGCGTTCCTTCCAGGAGCTGTTCCCCGACCTCGGCCTCGAGGACTTCCCGTTCCGCCAGGCCGTGGAGGGGGAGAAGGTCTACTACCTGACCAAGGGCGGTGCGTGGCGCATCCCCACGCCGCCGCCGATGAAGAACCACGGCAACCACATCGCGTCGATCTGCGAGATGGTGACCTGGCTCGGCGGCAAGGCCGAGGAGCTCGGCGTCAACGTGTTCACGGGCTTCCCGGTCGAGTCCCTGCTCATGGACGGCCAGACCGTGCGGGGCGTGCGCACTACGGCGACAGGGTTGGATCGCGACGGCGGCCAGACGCCCGCCTACCAGCCGCCGGGTGACCTGACCGCGCGCGTCGTGTGCCTCTCCGAGGGCACACGCGGTCCGCTTGCCCAGGCGTGGATGGAGTCCCAGGGGGTGTCTTCCCCCAACCCGCAGATCTACGCCCTGGGCGTCAAGGAGATCTGGGAGGTCAAGCAGCCCCTGGACACCATCGTCCACACGATGGGCTGGCCCGTTCCCACGAGCGCCTTCGGCGGCAGCTTCCTGTATCCGCTGGCCGACGATCTCGTGGCGGTCGGCCTCGTGGTCGGCCTCGACTACGAAGCCCACGACACCGACGTGCATCGCATGCTGCAGGACATGAAGAAGCATCCCTTCTTCGCCAAGATCCTCGCCGGCGGCGAGTGCGTGGAATGGGGGGCGAAGACCATCCCCGAAGGCGGCTACTGGTCGTTGCCCGAGCGCCTCTCGGGCGACGGCGTGCTGCTGACCGGCGACTGCGCCGGCTTCGTCGAGGTGGCGTCCCTCAAGGGCGTCCACTACGCCATGAAGTCGGGCATCGAGTCCGCACGCGCGATCTTCAAGGCGCTCAAGGCGAACGACACCTCCGCCGCGGGACTGTCGAGTTACGACACCGCCATGCGCGAGAGCTTCGTGTACAGCGACATGAAGAAGCGCCGCAACATGCGCCTCGCGTTCAAGAGCGGGTTCTTCTTCGGTGCCATCAAGGCGGTCCTGGCCACGCTGACGGGCGGCGCGTTTCCCGGCGGGCAGATCAAGTCCGAGCCCGACGCCGACGAGCGCCGCACGGTGGGGGCGAGCACGCCCTTCACGCCTGAGGGGCCGCTGCAGCTCCAGAAGGTCGATGCCGTCTACAAGTCCGGCAACCAGACCCGCGATGACATCCCCTCGCACCTGACGGTGGGGGAGACCGTGCCGCCCGAGCTGGCCCAGCTCTACGAGCACATGTGCCCGGCGGGGGTCTACGAGGCCACCGCCGACG
>JARGNS010000546.1 GCA_029213105.1 Planctomycetota bacterium | reverse complement strand
CGATGCGGCGCGCCTCGCCCAGGCCGATGCGCGCAATCTGACCGAGGGAGCCCATGTTGGCCTCCCCGATGCCGAGGCAGTGGATCTCGACCTGCCGGATCAGGTTGTGGCGTTCGATGTCGTAGTAGAGGTTCTGCGACTGCCGGACCTCGCTGTAGGGGCCGGGGTAGTTGACCTCGGGCACGTCCTTCGCGCGCTTCATCGTCTCGCGATCCTCGACTACGTGGTCCTCGGGGTCGCGCTTGTCGAGCGTCACGAAGTCGTCGGTAGACGGCGCGCCATCGGAGAGCACGAAGATCGTGTCGCAGCCCTTGTGCAGGCCTTCCTCTGACACGTAGGTGAAGCCCTGCAGCGGCTTGCCTTCCGTGCGCGTGAACGCGCGGTGCAGCCCACCATGCAGGTTCGTCTCGCCCCGGAGCGAGCCCCACTTCACGCCCGTCTTGTGCTTGCCGGCCCCCGGCGCGCCGGGCTTGATCTTGCGCAGTTCCTTCACGGTGCGCGAGATGTTGGCCGGCGTGGATGGCTTCATCCCCTTGGTGGACTTGAGTGTGCCCGCCTCGCTGCCGAACCAGACCACGCAGAAATGGGTGTTGGGGCGCAAGCCCTGCAACGACGTGATCAACAGGGCACGCGCGAGGTCGAAGCGCGTCTTCAGCTTCGTCCAGTCGATCTCGTCCTCGACACGGCGCTTGCGCTTCTTGGTCTGCCCGGTGATCACCCTCGGCTTCATGCGTTCGTTGGGCTTGAGTGGGGTGAGCATCGAGTCGGACATGTCGATCACGTAGCAGATGCGCGTGCCGCTCGCCCGCAGTCCGCCGAAGGTCGGCGCGCCGTAGTGGGTGTCGCGCATGCCGGCACCACTGCCGCCCGCGCGGACCTCGCGCACCCAGGTGTTCTTGTCGAGTCCGTCCGGCGGGACTTCCAGGCCCGAGGCCAGGTTACGCACGATCGTGAGCTTGGTGCGCTTCGGCGTCTTCTCGTCGTCGAAGACGCCGAGCAGTGCCAGGGCGGCGGCCTTGTAGGGCTCCTCGTCCTTGGCCATGCTCATTTCCTGGAGTGCCGTCGCCATGGCCTCGATGGGCACGGTGAACGCGACCCCGCGGTCCTTGGCGGCGAGCAGGTCACTGACCCAACCCGGGATGAAGCCGAGCACCTTCTCGTCCTGCTGCTTGGCCAGGGCGCGGATCGCGGCGGCCCGGAGGAAGGGATCATGCGCCTCGCCGGCCGCGCGACGCGGCGGGTCGCCCTCGTCGCTCGCGCGCGACGCGGCCAGGGCGCGGTGCCAGAGCCAGGCGTCGTGGCGTTCGGTGTGGCGTGCGCGCCAGCGCGCGAAGAGCGGCAAGGCGTTGGGCTCGCGGTAGGCCTCGTAGGCCGTGTCCACGATCAGCTGCTGCACCTCGGGGACGGGCTTCTCGGCCCTGGCGTAGTCCCGGGCCAGGGCATCGAGCGCGCGCAGGTGCCCGGTGGCGGCGAAGCGGCTGCGCCCGACCGTGCGCCGGTTGAGGGACGGACGCTTCAGGTAGGTGATGTACGCGCTGCGGGCCTTGCGGTAGGCCTCATCCTCGGGGCCCAGGTCGATCTCGGTGCTCGCTTCGGGCGGCTGACCGCGGCGAGCCAGGAAGCCATCCGCCACCCGTGCGACCTGCTTGAGCAGGGCCGCGTCCGCGTCGCCGAAGGCGATCGGCACGATGCGCAACTTGCGCCGCATGCGCCAGCGCGCGAGCTCCTCCATGAGCCACGAGGGCTCCGCGTAGGTGCCGCAGACCATGCGTCCCGAAGCGGTCGTGCGCGGCTTGTCCACGCGCCGGGAGGCGTCCTGCGCCACCCAGCGGTCGTAGTGCGAGACGCTCTGGTTGAAGAGGAACACCGTGTCTACGCCGGCGAGTACGGCTTCGGGGCCAGCCTCCTTGGCCATGCCGCCGGGATGCGCGGCCTGGACCGCGGCCAGTCCGGCGTGGAGGTCGGCCTCGCCGGTCGCGGCGAGCGTACGCATGGCCTCGAAGACCTTGAGCTTGTTGTCGTGCATGCCCGGGAGCAGCTGGCCAGCCCCGGGCAGCACGCCCAGCCCGTGGTGCGTGTACGGGATGACGATGAAGGACTGCTCCGGCTTCAGCTCGCGGATGGACTCGCGCACGGCGTGCGTCATGAGTCCCAGGCGCGTGCCGACGTGGCTCTTCGTGTCGAGGAAGCGATCCATCTCCTCGGGGCCGACCTCCTTCTGTGCGCGCATGGACACGTCGATGAGGTAGGCGATGGCCGAGCCCTCGGTCTTCTTGCCGGCGCAGCGCGCACGCAAGAGCCGCGGGGCGTCGCTGTCACGCGTGGCGCCGGGATGGGTCTTGTGCTTCTTCCACGCGGCCCCGTCGAGATAGGCGAAGCGCGAGTCGAGCAGCTCCTGCAGCATGCGCCCCACGACGACCTTGGTGCTGGCCGAGGCCTTGCCCGCCGCGAGGTAGTCGATGAGCGCGTCGGTGGCCTTCGCCATCGCCTCGTTGCTCGTGCGATGCCGCACGCCGTGCAGTCCCGCGGCGAGGCTCTGGCCGATCAGGGCGCGCGGGCCCGCGTCCTCGGGCAGGGCGGCCACCAGGCCTGGCGCGAGATCCGCGAG
>JARGNS010000545.1 GCA_029213105.1 Planctomycetota bacterium | reverse complement strand
GCGGACTTCAACATCAGCACCGCGGCGGGACTCGAGGACGACGACGAGGCTGTCGGCGGCACGCTGCCCTACATGGCGCCCGAGCAGGTCCGCGCCGTCTCGCCCTGGCACGAGGGCGGCGCCGCCGATCTCGACGAGCGCACGGACCTCTACGGCCTCGGGGTCGTGCTCTGGGAGTTGCTGACGGGCGAGCTCCCCTTCCCCGAACCGCCGGAAGGCGCCGGCATGCAGGAGGTGATCGAGCACCTGATCACCACCCGCGAGGCGGGTGTCGCCGCCGCGACCCGGGAGCGCGCGGGCGTCCACGCCCCGGCCATGGTGATCGACTCGCTCGTCGCCTGCCTCGCACCGCGGCCCGCGGACCGACCGCGCCATGGCGCGGAGGTGCGGCGACGCCTGGAGTGGGCCCTCGACCCGGATCTGCGGCGACTCTTCGGCGAGCCGCCAGGGGGCCTGCTCTGCTACCGGTCTTGGCTCTGCCTGGCTCCGCTCTGCGGCTTGATCGGCGCGGTGTTCGTCGTGAACGCGCTGCTCTCGGCCCTCAACGTGGCCTTCAACGTGAACGCCGTGATCGCAGAGGCCAAGCAGGCTTCGTTCATGCAACTCGTCACGCTCGTCAACGGTGTGGCGTTCCCGCTGGGCATCGCGGTGTTCGTCCTCGTCGGTTGGGCCCTGCGCCGCACGCTGCGGGCACGTACGCGCGGCGAGCCCACGGAGCCCGAGGACCGGGCGCTCGCCCGCAAGCGTGGCCTGCGACTCGGCGGCACGATGGCGGCCGTGATCCTGCCCCTGTGGATCCTGGGCGGCCTCGTATTCGCCATCTGGCAGCAAGCCGAGGACGGCTATGTGGACCGGCAGGCTTGGTTCAACTTCACCCTGTCCAACACGATGTTCGGCCTGCTGGCCGCAACCCTGAGCTTCTTCGTGATCAACACGATCATTGCCCGCGTGCTGTTGCCGCGCTTGATCGAGCCGGGCGACGTGGACGACGAGAACGCCGCGCGCATGCAGCGACTGCGAGGGCGGCTGTGGTGGTACTTCGCGGGCTGCACCGTGGTCCCGTTCGCCTCGGTGATCCTGCTGGCCGCCGGCCCGAACGCCCTGGCCGGCATGAGCAAGGCGTTCATCGCGCTGGGCGTGATGGGGGCGGTGGCGTTCGCCGCCGCCATGGCCATGAGTGCCGCCATCCGGCGCAATCTCACGACCCTGGAGCGTGCGCTGGCTGCCCGCAAGGACCGCTTCCGCGCCTAGCGCAGGGGCGCGCGCCCCGCTGCCGGACGAGCGGGTGCCGGACGAGCCGGTGCCGCACGAGCGGGCACCTTGTTGCGGGCCGCCGCCTTCTCACGCCGCTTGCGCACGCGCTTGTCGGCCTCGGTCTCGCGCACCAGCGGCGCACCGAGGCGCTTGCGGATCTCGTTGGTCGCCGGCGTGCGCTCACCCGTCTCGTCACTCTTGCCGTAGCCGAAGTGCGTGCCGGGCCCGCCCGTGAGCATGCGCGTGGTGATCGTGCCCGCGTGCACCATCGGATTCTCCCGCAGGATCTCGCGGTCGTGCTCGCTCTGGCGGCTCTGCCAGGTGCGCACGGGGGCCGCCTGCCCCTTCTTGCGCTTGGGGCCGAACTCGGCCTGCCACGCCGTCTGGATGGCTTCCTGACGGGTCGCGAGGGCGCGCCGCTGCACCTGCAGCTCGGCGGTCTCCGCGGCCTTCTTCACGGCGTCCCAGGATTCCAGGGCCTGCTCGAGTTCCCACTGCAGCTCCTTGGCCCGGACGTAGCCCGTGACCGCGTGCAGCAGACGACCGTCCGGCGTCAGGACGACCATCTGGACGTTGGAGCGCCCGATGCCGCGGGAGAGTTCCCGCGCCTTGTCGTCGGTTTCGTGCTCGTTGGACTTGCCGGCATCGGGGTCACCGGTGATGTCCTCCCACGAGAGGCGGAACGCCTTCTTGAGGAGCTTCTGGACCTTCTTGTCCTGCAGCGCTACGACCCGTAGCGAGTGGCCTGCGCTTCAGGTCTTGGCACCGAGGTCGCCCAGGATGCGCAAATGGAAGATCGGCATCGGCTTGCGGCTCTCGATGCGGTTGAGCAGCATCGCGGCCTTCCAGCTCTCGTGCCAGGCGAGCGACCACATGGCACGCGTCGCCAAGCGCTCGTCCTGCGCGCCCTTCTGCGAGGGGGCCCGCACGACCGGGGGGTTCGTCCCGACATCGGCCGCGGCCGAGCCCGCGAAGAGGCCGAAGACCAGGGCCCCGGCAGACAGAGCGGCTCCCAGGCCAGAAGTCAATCGACGCGTACGCATACCTACCCCCTTGCGGTGGGGAGCCGGAGTCCCTCCCCCTTGGATACGCCCAAATGCACCCCGCAGAATCGAGATTGTCGATTTTGGGCTTCCGAGGCGCGCTAGAGGAGGGTGAACGCCTCGTGGAGGGCGTCCGTACGCGCGATGTAGTTCGCGTCCAGCGTCAGGCGGAAGAGGCTCGGCGTCGCCTCGGGATCGCCCAGCAGGCCGAGGATCGCGAGCGCGAGGGCCCGCATCTCGAAGTTGTTCTCGTGCTTGCGCGCCACCTCGAGCACGGCCGGCAGGGCCTTGGGGTCGTCGAGCTGCCCCAGTG
>JARGNS010000544.1 GCA_029213105.1 Planctomycetota bacterium | reverse complement strand
ATCCACCAGCAGCCGGCCCTCGCGACGCACATCACGGACGTCGGGCAGCGGCACGTGGGCGAGGCCCTCGGCCCGGGCCGCCACGGCGGCGTTGCCGAACACATGCCCCGCGTCGAGCAGGACGCGGCGGTAGGCGCGGTCGCCGTAGCGCCAGGCGCTGCGCCCGTAGACGCCCGTGCCGATGAGCACGGCGCGGGCGGAGGCCAGCGCGGGATGGTCGAAGGTGGCATGGGCCAGATCGGCCCCGAAGCGCCCCTCCCAGCAGACGACGAGCGCGTGCTCGCGCGCGTCGTAGGCGAAGAGGCCGTCGGGGATGCCCTCGACGCCCTGCACGGCGACGAAGAGCTCCGTGGGGTAGAGCCCCCCAGCCGACGGAGCGGCGCGGTAGTGCAGCGACATGCCCGGCGCCTCCCGCACGAGCGTGACGCCGTAGGTGTGGTGCAGCAGGCGGCCCAGGCGGCCCGCGTCCAGCGGACCGGCCGAGGACGGCTCACCGTCCCGCGCCAGCAGGACGCGGCGTGCTTGGTGCCACGTCTTGAAGGGGCTCGGCTGACGGCTGAAGTCGAGGCCAGGGAGCCCCTTGATGGACGTCGGCGTGTACTTGGTCGCGTGCTGGTAGCGCTCACTCAGGGAGGGGCTTGCGTGCGTCGTCATGGGCCGATGCGCGCAGGGTAGCAGGTGGTGGCGGGCACCTCGCGCGAGAGGAAACGGATTCCCCGCCATCCCGGTCGGTGGGTGCTACGCTTGGCCCGTCGGAAGGTAGAGGAGCGCACATGTCCAAGGGTCGCATCTTGGTGATCGAGGACGAGGATCTGCTCCGGGACATGATCCTGGAGGTACTCGGGACCGCAGGCTACGAGACGGCCGGAGCGTCGGACGGCCACGACGGCCTTCGCCTCGTGCAGGAGCTCACGCCCGACATGGTCATCCTCGACCTCAACCTGCCCGCCCACATGAAGGGCCTCGACATCTGCCAGGAGATCCGGCAGGACCCGAGCACCTCGCACGTGGCCGTGCTTGTCCTGACGGGCAACAAGGGCGACGAGTACGAGGCCGTGATGTTCGACGCCGGCGCGGACGAGTACATCCGCAAGCAGGACTTCAAGCCGCAGCTGTTCCTGCGCCGGGTGAGTGCCGTCCTCCGTCGGGCGACCCAGACGGGCAATGCGGCCATCCAGGCCGGGCCCCTGACGATCTACCCGGCGCGCCGGGAGGTCCTGATCGACGGCGAGGCGCTCAGCTTCACGCCGACCGAGTTCGACATCCTCTACAAGCTCACCAGCGCGCCGGAGCGGGCGATCACCCGCCGCGAGCTGCTCGATCGGGGCGGCGAGGGCGATGATGCGGCCGTGGATCGCACCGTAGACGTCCACATCCTCGCGATCCGCCGCAAACTGCGGGAGCACTCCTGGCTCGTCTCGACGGTCTGGGGGGTCGGCTACCGCCTCGGGCAGGGGCCTGACCAGGGCTAGGCCCTGGGGCCCTGACCAGGGCGTGCTGACCAGGGCGTGCTGACCAGGGCGTGCTGACCAGGGCGTGCTGACCAGGGCCAGGCCCTGGGGGGCCAGACGCTCGGCCCTCGACCGGGGCTGGAGCCCCTCGAGGGGCGCGGCACCGATCGGGGCGCGGCCTCGTGTCTTCCTCGTGCGTCCTCGGGGCGCTGCGCTGCACGGGGGTGCGCGGCCAGCCATCCTGGAGGCCTCCGCCGTGCCGGGCCGTGGGCACCTGTTCGTATGGCTCGCGCCCCCAGAACCCCATTGATGGGGCGAGGCGCGCCGCGGGGTCGCTTTACGCCGCCCTTACGAAGGGGGCGTCCGGTCGAATTCGTTCGAATTCGACCGAATGGGGCCGATCAGAGCCATCTGGGACATGCGGGCCGAGGCCGCGAGGAGGCCGTCTTGGCGGCAGATTCACGCCATATGACGGCCATGTGACAGAGAAATACGAACAACGTACGAAAATCACAACGTCAAGGCCCTTCAGGCTACAGGCGCTCTGGACCCCCGCCGATCATGCGTGGCAGTATCCCATCGCGCCGATGGGAGACGGAGTCTCCGTCGGAGCAGGGTGGGCACCTGGGAGTGGATCCCAGGGCCTTGAGCAGGAGGAATCACCTATGACTCGCTGTCTTATGGCCTTGACGGCCATGGGCCTGGTCGTCGCTTTCGCGACGCCGTCGTTCGCTGCCGAGCAGCCGAGCGCCCGTGACATTCAGGCCGCCGTTGACAGCTACCTCGCAACCAGCGAGCAGGACGCCAACCTCGTGGGTGGCCCCGGTAGCGCTGGTTACGACTCGGGCTTCTGGATCAAGGGCGGGGACTTCTCGCTCAAGATCAACCTGACGCTCCAGGCACGCTTCGAGGCGTGGATCTGGGACGACGACGCCAAGCCGATCGACGCTGCCTTCGGTGGCGGCTCGGGCACCTCGGGCTTCTCGCTGCCGCGCGCAACGCTGAAGCTCTCGGGTACGGCCCCCTGCTCGATCTCCTACTACATGGAGCTCGAGTTCGGTCACTACGGCGAGGACGTCGTCGCCGCTGGCGCGCCGCGCAACCTCGGTGTGTTCGACCAGTCGAACAACTTCGACAACACCCGTGAGGCGTGGATCCAGTGGT
>JARGNS010000005.1 GCA_029213105.1 Planctomycetota bacterium | reverse complement strand
GACCGTCCCGACGAGCCGCCCCATCGCGTTGGCCATGTAGTAGAACCCCACGCGCAGCGCGACCTTGTCACCCTCGGCATAGCGCACGATCAGGAAGCTGTGGATCGCACTGTTCGCCGCGAACACGATCCCGAACGCGGCGAGCCCGACGATCAGCGTGAGCATCGGGGGCGCCCCCAGCGCCAACGCGAGCAGGATGGCGCCGAGGGGCACCATCAGTGCCGCCGTCCAGAGCCCGAGGCGCTTCGCGTCGGGCGGCTGCCGGCTCGCGCCGCCGGCGCGACTCCCCCCGAACGCGGGTGCGACGGCCTGGACGACGCCATAGCCGATGATCCAGAGCGCCACGAATCCACCGACCTCGTGGAAGTCCCACCCCAGCACGCTCCCCAGGAAGATCGGCAGCGCCAGGACGAACCAGACATCGCGCGCGCCGAACAGGAAGAGGCGTGAGGCCGACAGCCAGCGAATCGGACCGGGGGGCGGCACGAGGCTCTTCCAGGACACCTTCGCATTGGAACGCCCGGCGGCCTTCGGCAACGCGAGCCAGGACATCGCCAGCACGGCGGCGATGCCCGCGGCCATGGCGAGGCAACCACCACGGAAGCCGACGAACTGCAACAACACGCCCCCCAGGAAGAAGCCCAGCCCCTTGATCGTGTTCTTGGACCCCGTCATCAGCGCGACCCAGCGCATGAGCCCACCATGGTCGTGCTCCGGCACGACCAGCTTGATGTAGCTCTTGGAACTCATCTTGGTGAGGTCCTTGGCGATCCCCGAGAAGGCCTGCGCCACCATCACGTACGGCACGGTCAGCTGATCCGCGCCGGCTGCCAGCATGCCCAGGGCGATCAACTGCAGCGACAGACCGCCGAAGAGCGTCGACTTGAGCCCGAAGCGCTGCCCGATCCACCCGCCAAGGAAGTTGGTGACGACGCCGAAGAACTCGTAGAAGAGGAACAGCGCCGCGATCTCGAGAGGCGCATGCCCGAGCTGGTGCAGGAACAGCAGCACGAGCATGCGCAGCGCACCGTCGGTCAGCGTGAACATCCAGTACGTGAGCGTGATGATCACATAGTCGCGGACGTTCGCCTCCGCGGCATGGCCGCTTGCGTTGGCGTCACCCACGGAAGGGCCCCGCGCCTGCGACGGCCGCCGCCAGCTCGACGAGGCGGTTCGCGTAGCCCCACTCGTTGTCGTACCAGACCATGAGCTTCGCCAGACGACCGTCCGTCACGGTCGTGCTCAAGGCATCCACGATGGCGCTGCGCGGATCGCGCGCGTAGTCGGAGGACACCAGCGGACGCGTCTCGTAGCCGAGGATGCCCGCGAGTGGGCCCTCGCGGCTTGCGTGTTCGAGCGCGGCATTGATCTCCTCGGCGGTCGTCGCACGCGCCATGTGGAAGGCGCAGTCGGTCAAGGAGGCGTTCAAGACAGGCACGCGCACGGCCATGCTCGTCAACTTGCCTTCGAGCTCCGGCACGACGAGCGTCACGGCATACGCCGAGTTCGAGCTCGTGGGAATCAGGTTCACCTGAGCCGCGCGTCCACGGCGCGCATCCTTGTGCCAGCGATCCACCACCACCTGCGTGTTCGTCGGATCGTGGATCGTGGTGACCGTCCCCCGCTCGATCCCGATCGCGTCGTGCAGCACACGCACGACGGGCGCCAGACAGTTGGTCGTGCACGAAGCCGCCGTCACGATGGCGTGCGCACCCAGGTCGAAGTCCCGGTCATTCACCCCCAGGACGATGTTCGGCGGTCCGTCCTTCACGGGTGCGCTGACGACGACGCGACGGGCCCCCGCGTCCAGATGCGGCGTGAGGCTGGGCGTACTTCGAAACGCGCCGCTGCACTCGAGCACCAACTCCACGCCGAGGTCAAGCCAGGGGATCAACGCCGGCTCGTCATGGCGCGTGTACTCCAGCGCGATGTCGTCGATGTGCAGCGCGGCGTCCGTGCCACGACACGCCCGCGGCCAGGCGCCCTGCACGCTGTCGAAGGCGAGCAGCGTGGCCATGACCTCCGCATCGGCATTCGGCTCGTTGATCGCGACGATGTCGAGATCGGGTCGGCCCCACGCCGCGCGCAGGGCGAGCCGGCCCATGCGACCGAAGCCATTGATCCCGACTCGCATGACTGCCCCCCCTAGTTCTGGATTCCGCCGCGCAGCCAGGCGCGGATGCGCTCATCCAGCACATCGCGTGCGGCGCGAAACGACGCAAGGGACTGGTCTTGATCGAAGCCCTCGACGTCGGGGTCGTCGATCGGCCAGAACTCGCGACGGCGCGCGAAGGCCTGGATGTCGCGGCACGCCCGGTCCGCCTCGTCGCAGACGACGATGGCGTGGTCGATGCCGATATGCCCGAGGACGTCGCCCAGATCGGTCGAGACGAGCCCGTCGGTGCGCACACCGATCTCCTCGAGCACGGCCCGTGCGTGGGGGTGGACGTCCGTGGGGCGCAGGCCCGCGCTGTACACGTCGAACCGGCGGCCGGCATTCCAGCGCATGAGCGCCTCGGCCATCTGGCTGCGCGCCGAGTTGCGGGCGCAGAGGAAGAGCACCGTCGGACGCTCCTGCTTGGCGCGCAGGGCCTCGCTGCGGGCCCGGGCACCGGCCCCGGCCGGCAGGCAGAGATCCGTGCGTCCCTGGCAGCAGTCCTCGCCGAGGAACGAGAACAGCGCCTGGGTCGCCTCGGGCCGCAGGGCGTAGATGCGCTGCCGCCCGGCGCGGCGTCGGTCCACCAACCCGGCCGCCGCCAATTGGTTGAGATGGAACGTCAGCGTCTGCGGGCGCAGGCCCAGGGCACGGGCGATCGCCCCCGCCGCCAACCCCGCGGAACCGGCCCGCACGAGCAGCCGGTAGACCCCCAGGCGGTCGGGCTGGGCAAGGGCCGCGAGGGCCTGGACGGCTGCTTCCATTTCCATGATTCTGGAATCATCGAAGCATGGAAGCCCAGAAACAAGGGCTTTCCGGGAGGAATCGTTCGTTCTCACGAACGAAACAGGGGGCGAACGACGCGCCGGCGGGGAGGTCAGCGGCAGGGGCCGCCGGTGCCGCAGCGCGCCAGCCAGGCGCGGTGGTAGCGCCGGTAGAGGAGACTCTCCCGGCCGGTCCGGTAGAGCAGGAACTCGGGCGGCGTGTCGTCGGCGATGAACTTGTTCCGCATCAGCTCGGCGAAGTTGATGACCCCGTGGGGGTGGACGTAGACCCAGGTCTCGGCGAAGGCCGGCTGGGCCAGGAGGGCCTCGACGGCCGGAACCTCCCGGCCGCTCGGCTCCTGCAGCACGCGCAGGGGGCCGCCCCCCATGGACTTGTTGATCAGCGCCCAGATCTTGGCGGCCTGCGCCTGGAGGTAGGACTGCCCGCCGCCGGCACGGATCGCCTCGACGGCCGCAGGGGACATCTTCGTGATGACCCAGTTCTCGTTCATCTGCCCGCCCTCGGGGTCGGTGTTGCGCATGATGCCCGTGAGACCGATGAAGGCCATGGGGCCGTGGGGCGCGAGCACCAGCCAGGCGTCCTTGCCGTATTGATCCGCGCGGGGAATCACCAGGGCGCGATAGTCGAAGCGGCCGCGGGCGCTGGTGGTGTGACCGATGGGACTCGTCTTGATGGCGCTCGGCTTGCCGATCTGCAGGTCGTTCGCGGCAAACACGCGCTCGAACCAGCGCGGCCCATACAGCTCGTAGTGCGCCCCGAAGATGGCAAGCCATTGGCCGGTGTAGCACTCGGCCACGGCCCCGCGCGCCCAGATGGACTCCAGCGCACGGGCGGAGGATCCGTAGGCGACGTAGACGCCATCAATGGCCGTCCAGGACGTCTCGGGCAGTCGCAGCCCCCAGAAGGGCGAGTTCACGAGCTCGAAGAGCTTGGGGAACTCGTAGCGACCGGCCGCCTCGAGCTTCATGAACCGCGCGGCCGAGCGCCGCAGCGCGGGGGCCAACTTGTGCTGGTAGGCCAGGCGCGAGGGGATGCCGTCGGCCATGGCCACCAGGCGTGGCCCGAAGGCGCGCGCGGCCGCCGCATCGAAGGAAGCCGGGACGCGGACCCGCAGGGCGCCGGCCGCGTGGGCTCGCGCGATCGTGCGGTAGCGGCCGGGATGCCCCCCCTCGACCACGACGTCCTTGACGGTCGCGTCCCGCTCGAAACGCCACCCGAGATGGAGCAGGTAGCGCAGCTCGCAGCGCTGGGCGAAGGGCACCGCCCCATCGAGGAGGCGGGCGACTTCGCCGGCGCGGGGGGTCGCCTCCTCGGCCGCCCCGACGGAACGGGCGGCCGGCCAGCAGACGCCGACGCCCAGGACGGAGAGCAGGACGAGACAAGAGAGCCGGCGCATGGCCGCAGCGTACTCGCGCGGCACCACGGCGCCGCTTTCAGGCCGCGCCCTCCGCGACGGGGCTAGGCCTCGGTGAAGCGCCGATGCTGATCCTCGGCCTGGGCCTGGATCGCGCCACAGACCAGCTCGCACAGGGGGGCCAGGCTCGGGTCCGCCACCTCGACGATGACGTGTCGTCCCTCCCGCACGCGCCGGACGCAGCCGCCGCGCTCCAGCTCGGCCACGTGACGGCTCAGGTTGGACTGCCCGAGGCCGGTCGCGGCCGCCAGCTCGGCCATGCCGCACGGGCCCTGGAGCAGATGGTCGAGGATGCGTAGGCGGCTGGGCGCCGCGAGCACGCGGAAGCGCTCGGCGACGGCCTCCACCAGGGCGGACGGCAGCGGGTCGTGACGAGGCTTGACACTCATTCACATGAGCATATGCTCATAAGCATAATCGTCAAGCACGAAACGGAGACCCCACGATGAGCACCGCGACGACCCCCTCGAGCGCCCGCGCCGTCGGCGCCCTGCGCGTCCTCCCGCTCCTGCATCCGCAGGGCTGCCGCACCTACGTCCTCGCCGACGAGACGAGCCGCCAAGCGCTCGCGCTCGATGTGCACCTCGACCTGGTCGACACCGTCGAGGCCGCGGTGCGCGACGCCGGCTGGACGCTCCCCTACGTGGTCGACAGCCACACCCACGCCGATCACCCCTCGGGCGCCGGCGCCCTGGCCGCGCGGTTCGCCAGTACGCGCATCGCGCACGAGCTGGCAGGGCACGACGGCGTCACGCGCCATCCCGCCGACGGCGACACGCTGCACCTGGGTGACCAGGCCGTCACCGTGCGCCACGCGCCGGGCCATACGCCCGACCACCTCGTGCTGCTCGCCGAGGGTGCCCTGTTCGCGGGCGACACGCTGCTGATCGGCAGCGTGGCGCGCACGGACTTCCTCGGTGGCGACGCGGGCCAGCTGTTCGACTCGATCCAGGTGGTGCTCGAGGGCCTGCCCGACGACACGCTGCTCTACCCGGGGCACGACTACGAGGGCCGCGAGCACAGCACGCTCGGAGTCGAGCGACGCGACAATCCGTGGCTCCAGCTCGACCGCGCCACGTTCGTCGAGAGCATCACGGCCAACCCGCCGACGCGACCGGCCAACATGGATGCGTTGCTCGAGCTCAACCGTCGAGGCACGGCGATGCCGGAGCGCATCTCCGCCGACGGGGCCATCGCCCGCGTGCGCGCTGGCGGCAGCATCAGCGTGATCGACGTCCGCACCGGGGGCGAGTACGCGTCGGAGCACATCCCGGGCTCGCACCTCATTCCGCTCGACCAGGTCGCCGCCCGCGCCGACGAGATCCGCGCCGTACCTGCACCGCGCCTGCTCCTCTGCCGCACCGGCCAGCGCGCCGAGATGGCGCGTACGACCCTGGCCCCCCTCGGCATCTCGGGTCTCACGGTGATCGACGGTGGCATCGAGGCCTACGTCGCCCGCGGCGGAGACGCCGTCAAGGGCAAGGGCGCCATCTCGCTCGAGCGCCAGGTGCGCATTGCCGCCGGCGCCCTGGTCGCCCTCGGCGTCGGGCTCGGCACGTTCGTGCATCCCGCCTTCTACGGTCTCGCGGGCTTCGTCGGCCTGGGCCTGGTCTTCGCGGGCGTGACGAACACGTGCGCGATGGGCATGCTCATCGCGCGCATGCCGTGGAACCGCGCCCCGGAGACCGCCGGCGGCTCGGCCGGTGGCTGCGCGGCTTCCGCACCCAGTGCGGGGGGCTGCGCGGCCTCGGCCCCCGCAGCCGGTGGCTGCGCCGCCTCACTCCCCCCCTCCCCGACGGAGTCCTGATGCCATGAGCTACCACTTCAGCAAGACCGTGGACCTCGACCTCGACGCCGCGGAAGCGCGCGTGACCGAGTTGCTGCAGGCCCGGGGCTTCGGCGTGCTCACCCACATCGACGTGCAAGCGACGATGAAGAAGAAGCTCGACGAGGACATGCCCGGCTACCGCATCCTCGGCGCCTGCAACCCGACGTTCGCCTTCCAGGCGCTGCAGCACGAGACCCTCGTCGGCACGATGCTCCCGTGCAACGTCATCGTGCGCGATGCGGGCGAGGGTCGCACCGAGGTGGCCGCCATCGACCCCAAGGCCTCGATGCAGGCGATCGAGAACCCGGCTCTCGGCGCCATCGCCGACGATGTGCGCGGGCGCATGCAGAGCCTGATCGAAGAGCTCTAGTTCACGTAGATGACGACCCGGGACGGTTCGTCGGGATCGTGGATCTCATAGTCCGCCACGAAGCTGCGCTCGAGGCCCGACGACCAGATGCCCATCCACGTCTGAACGAGCGCACCCGGCTGCTCCCCCACCGCGTCGAAGCGTGCGTACGGCCCCGCCGGCAGCTCGCGACGCACGAGCCCCTCCGGCGTGGCCGTGCCTGCGCCCACGGGGCACCCGAGGAAGAACGTGTACGGTTGGGTGTGGTCCCCTTCGTACTCGCTGTAGACCGCTACCACGGCTCTCCCCGCGCCGCCGAGCACCCGACCTGGGATGCCCTCCGCATGGAAGCGCTGCCAGTGCGCCCCGATCAGGTCGGCACGGTCGTTGGAGGCGGGCGTCTCGATCCCCACGAGATGGAGGACGGGACGGTCTTCGAAGACGAGGTCGCTCATGCCCACAGCCTACGCCACCCGGCCGCCCGGAAGCGACTCTCGATGACGCGGGACGCTCACGTGAGTTGACGCAGCCCCTGGTCGATGCCCTCGATGGTGAGCGGATGCATGCGCCCCTCCATGAGGTGATCGATCTGGCGGATCGAGTAGGTGTGCCCCCACCACGCCTGGGGCACCGGGTTCAACCAGATGGCCTTCGGCCAGTGCGCGAGGATGCGCCGCATCCAGGTCGCCCCGGACTCCTCGTTGAAGTGCTCGACGGAGCCCCCGGGCTCGGTGATCTCGTACGGCCCCATGCTGGCGTCGCCCACGAAGATGACCCGGTAGTCCTCGCCGTACGTACGCAGCAGGTCGAACGTGGGGACGGTGTCATCCCAGCGTGCCCGGTTGTTGCGCCAGACACGCTCGTAGAGGCAGTTGTGGAAGTAGAAGTGCTCGAGGTGTTCGAGTTCGGAGCGCGCGGCCGAGAACAACTCCTCCACCTGCCGGACATGGTCGTCCATCGAGCCGCCGACATCGAGGAAGAGCAGCACCTTGATCCGGTTCGTGCGCGTGCGCTGCATCTTGAGATCGAGATACCCCGCGTTGTTCGCGGTCGCGCGGATGGTGCCGGGCAGGTCGAGTTCCTCGTCGCGCCCTTCGCGCACGAGCTTGCGCAGACGCCGCAGGGCGATCTTGAGATTGCGCGTCCCGAGCTCGACCTCGTCGTCGAAGTCCCGAAACTCGCGCTTGTCCCAGACCTTCACGGCACGACGGTGGCGTGAGCGATCCTGACCGATGCGGATGCCCTCGGGGTTGTAGCCGTAGGCACCGAAGGGGGACGTCCCCAGCGTGCCGATCCACTTGCTGCCGCCCTGATGGCGGGCGTCCTGTTCGGCGAGGCGCTGGCGAAGCTCGTCGAGCAAGGCCTCGAAGCCGCCGCGCTTCTGGATGGCCTCGATCTCCTCCCGCGTGAAGTGCCGCTCGGCGATGCGCTCGAGCCATTCGGGGGGAATGTCGTCAAGGTCGAGGTCGATCGATTCGAGTCCCTCGAAGGCCTTCTGGAAGACGAGATCGAAACGATCCAGGTAGCGTTCGTCCTTCACCAGGCAGGCGCGCGCGAGGTAGTAGAACTTCTCGACGTCGTAGCCGGCGATGCCCTTCTTCATGGCCTCCAGCAGCGTGAGGAACTCGCGCAGCGTGACCGGGATGCGCGCGTTCCGCAGGGACTGGAAGAAGGGGATGAACATCGCGGCTCGCGGGGCCTAGTTGTAGAGACCGCCCTGGCCGCGGGCGAGGCCCCCGACCAGGGCGACGTCCTGCTCGTTCTTCAGCAGGGCGCCGAAGAGCGGCGGCAAGATGCGCTTCTTGTCCTTGCTGCGCAGCGCCTCGCCGGGGATGTCCTCGGCCACGAGGAGCTTGATCCAGTCGAGCAACTCGGAGGTGGAGGGCTTCTTCTTGAGGCCCGGCACACCACGCAGGCTGTAGAACGCCTGCAGCGCGTCCTCCAGGAGTCCCTTCTTCAGAGCGGGGAAGTGCGCATCGACGATGGCGCGCATCGTCTCCTCGTCGGGAAACCGGATGTAGTGGAAGAAGCAGCGGCGCAGGAACGCGTCGGGAAGCTCCTTCTCGTTGTTCGACGTGATGATCACGGCGGGCCGCTTGGTCGCCGACACGGTCTTCTGCGTCTCGTAGACGTAGAACTCCATGCGATCGAGTTCCTGCAGCAGGTCGTTCGGGAACTCGATATCCGCCTTGTCGATCTCGTCGATGAGCAGGATGGCGCCACTCGGCTCCTCGAAGGCGTCCCAGAGCTTGCCGCGCACGATGTAGTTGGCGATGTCGTGCACCTTCTCCGAGCCGAGCTGCGAGTCGCGCAGGCGCGAGACGGCGTCGTACTCGTAGAGTCCGTGCTGGGCCTTCGTGGTCGACTTGATATGCCACTCGATCAGCGGCTTGCCCAGCGCACGCGCCACTTCATGGGCCAGGACCGTCTTGCCGGTACCGGGCTCCCCCTTGACGAGCAGCGGGCGCTGCAGCGCCACGGCGGCATTGACCGCGACGACGAGATCATCGGTCGCGACGTAGGTGGAGGAACCTTCGAACTGCTTGGGGGCTTGCTGATCCATGCGCCCATCGTCGACCCCCCATCGGGGGGCGCCAAGGAAAGGGCTAGGCCTGGCCCGGCAACTCGCCCCGCAGGTGGACCTCCTGCTGCGGGAAGGGGATCTCGATGCCTTCCCCGCGCAAGCGCTCGATGATGTCGAAACGCATCCGCGAGGCAATGCCGATGCGGCCACGCAGTTGGTGCGTGAAGCAGACGAGCATGAAGTCCAGCGAGGACGGGCTGAACTCCGTGAACCAGACGAACGGGGCAGGGTCATCCAGCACGTCCGGGTGGCCGGCGGCGGCAGCGAGCAGGATCGACTCGACCAGGGCCGGGTCGGCATCGTGAGGCACGAGCAGCCCCACCTTGATGCGGGCATGGGCCATGCCGTGCGTCATGTTCGTCACGCGCTCGCCGAGCATCTGGCTGTTGGGAATCAGGATGGTCGTGTTGTCGAACGTCCGCAACACGGTGCCCCGCATCCTGATCTCCTCCACGTTGCCCATGGTCTGGCCCACCTCGACGATGTCACCGACGCGGATGGGACGCTCGACGAGCATGATCAGGCCACTCACGAAGTTGCCGATGATGTCCTGGAGACCGAACGCCAGCCCGATGCCCGCCGCCCCGAAGAACCACCCGAGCGAGCCCGCGTTGACGCCAAAGGCCACAAGGCCGAAGACGATCGCGAGGCCGCCGACGGTGTAGCGCAGCATCGCGAGAATGGCGTAGCGGGCGCCGACGCTTGCGTTCGAGCGCGGAAACACGAAGTACGTCAAGATGCTCCGGATCAGCCAGCCGAAGCAAAGCGTCAAGGCGACGCGCCAGGCTCCCTTCGCGAGATCCCCCCAGGTCACGGCCTCGGCGGCGACGATGCGTTGATCCATGGCATCCGCGACGATCCCGGTCGAGAGGCTCCAGCTATCGAGGACCCACGGGAACGTGAGGACCACGAGTGCGATCTTGAGGAGTCCCGCGATGACACGCGCGAACCCGAGTGCGTAGGGGCTGGCCTCGAGGGCATCCGTGGCCTCGCCGACCGAATCCGCTTCGTCGGTCGCATAGAACCGCACGGAGCGATAGAGCGCCCGCCGCAGCGCACGGAACAGCAACACGGCGCCGAGGATCTTGAGAACGCTCCCCCCGGCGGAGTGCAGGACCCAGGCCGCCAGCGGGTGATAGCCCAAACCGCGCGCCGCCGCGAAGACCAGCAGCGCGAGAACCGCGACGGGGAACACGACCCTGGCGCCGTAGCGCGCGAGAGTGGACGGCAGGCTGTCGGCCTCGCGGGTCCTGAGCCACCGGAAGAGTGCCGACGTGCGGGCCACGATCGCGAGCGCCGCAACCACGACGACATTGCGCACGACCCGCAGGAGATCCGCGATGCCCTCGTTCCACCCGTTGCGCTGGACGAGGTAGATGCCGATGGTGCTCACCGTGAGGAAGAAGAGGACCGAGCGCAGCGCCAGGTCCAGCCGCCGAGCCCGACTGTCACTGAGCGGCAGCAGCCGCAGCCAGGGTCGGTCCGGCGAGAGCACTTCCCGCATCGTCGCGGCCGCGACCGCGTAGACAAGGAACGCGATGCTGATGATGGCGACCTGCGTCAGCGCCTCCTCGCTCGCCTCGAAGACCCAGGCGGCGAAGAGGCCCGCCACGACCAACCCGGCCATGGGGAGCACGCGCCAGAGGACGCGCGCGAGTCGCAGCAGGGGCGCGATCACGAGGCGTCGCGGTGCTTCGGGAGTCTGCGCCGTGCTCATGTGCGCTCCGGTCGCTCGGAGCCCGCGCTCTCGCCCGAACGAGCCTCATCGATGCCCGACGCCTCGGCGGAGGCTTCGTCGTCCGAGTCCTCCGCGCCCCGGTCCGCGCCGGGGGGCGCCGCGGCCGGCTTCTGCAGGACATCATCCGCACTGATCGCCAGCACGGCGGCGTCGGCCTCGGCACGCTGGAGTCGAGCTTCCTCGCGCTCTTCCCGCACACTGGCGCCGATATGCGGGTACTGCTCGAGCATGCCCACGATGCGCCGGTCTACCCAGCGGCGAGCGAACAGCGCGGTCGCCAGCGCCAGGACGAAGACGAGGATCGCGAGCAGCAGGCGCGGCCAGAACCGTGCGAGCCACCCCCCGGCGTGGGACTCGCCCGAGGAGGTGGCCCAGGCCCCGGCCGACTCCAGCGCCTTGCGGGTGTCATCCATGACCTCACCGAAGTACGCGTCGCGCTCGGAGCGATCGATACGGATCAGGAGGCTGCGTGTGCCCTGCTCGCGCAGCAGCCCCTGGTACGCGGCCAAGGCGCGCAGGCGACTGCGGTTGCGCTCGCGCTGCTCCGCGATGCCGGCGACCGCTGCGCTGAAGTCGTCCGCGACTCCCTCGAGCAGGGAGGGCAGGTTGCGGACGCTGACGACCAGGGGATCCCGCCTCAGGGGGACGAGCGCTTGCTCGGCCGCTGCCACCGCGGCCGCGTAGCGAGCCTCGAGGTCTGCCTGGGCACTGCTCGCATGCTCGGCCCGGACCAAGGCATGGACCTCTTCGCCGGCCGCGGCGTAGTGGGCCGCGACGAGTCCGGCGTCGAACTGCTCACGCAGTTCCGGGGACTGCAACTCGCTGCGGGCCAGGTCGATGAACTTGACGTCCCAGGTGGCGCTGGCCGGATTGCGGACGGGGACACTCAGGCGCTCTCCACGGACCGCATCGCCCGGGGAAGCCGCCTCGTCGACCCGCTCCGCCGCCTGGGCGTCTTCGGCCTCCTCGGCGCGCCCCGAGGCCGTCGAGGAGGTCATGGCCCGCCGCTGCGACACGGCATCCTGGACGACCTCGTTGACGACGAGCATCGCCCGGTAGGCCGCGAGCCGCTGCGCCTCGCGACTCCCGGCGGGCGCGCCGGCATCGGAGGAGGCAATCCAGCGTCGGAGGGTCCGTCGGTCGCTGGCGAGTCGATCCAGTCGACGCGTGCTGCGCAGGCGCAGGAGTGCCTCGTCGTAGGCTGCCCGCACCGCCTCGGCGCCGCGGTGCTGCAGCGCGGCCGCCTTGGCCAGGCGGCCCAGGATCTCCAAGCGCACACTGGCGCGGGCGGCCGCGTGGTACAGCAGGGTGATCTCGATCGTCGCAAGGCTCTCGCGGGCCTGGGCCAGGCGCAAGGGCAGGTCCTGCGCCTCCCGGCGAGCGCGCTCTGCCGCATCCTCTTCGGTTTCAGAGGCCCCCGTCCCCAGGTCACGGCGCTGTGCCGAGATCTCACGCGCGAGGATGGCGGCCTGGGCCTTCCACGCGTCGATGTCCTCGACCATCGCGTCGAGCTCGGCCTCGAGCGCGGCGCTCCACTCCTGGATCCGGGCCCTGGTCTCGGACGACCGCAGGACGGCGGCGGTCTTCTCGCGCACCATGGCGTCATCGACGAGCGCGGGCTGCGGCCGATCCGCCTGCATGCGCAGCACGTGCTCGTCGGACTGCATGACCCACAAGAGCGCGGACGGTGCGTTGTAGTCGAACAGCCCTTGCTTGATGAGCGCATGGCGCTGAAGCGACCCGCTCAGCTCGTGGATGAAGACCGGTGCCCTCTCCGACAGGGCCACCAGCGCCGAGACATCCGCACAGTGGGCCGGCCGGATCTCGCGGTCCAGCAGGTCACCGCCCTCGGCGGCGCGCACGCCGCGCGTCCAGGCAAGGGCCCGCTCTTCCGGTGTCCGGGGCTGCGCGGCGGCCGGTGCCTCGGCGGCCGGCTTCTCGTCGCGGGACTCCTCCTTGGCGGGTTCGGCCTCGCCGGGCGTGTCCTTCGCCGGCACGCCCGCCTTGCCCGCACCGTCCTTCGGCGCCGTCTCGACCGTGCCCTCCGCCGGCTTGGGGGCCTCGGCGGGCGCCGGCGGCGGATAGGGGTAGCGCCGCTCGCCCTCGCCCGGGCCACGCACGATGACCTCGCACGGCCGCACACCCAACAGCCAATCCCGGAGGACGACGGCTTCCTGGAGGGCGCCCGAGGTCTCCGGCTCCCCCTTCTTCACGGGAGCACCGACGAACCGGATGCGCTCCTCGATCGACGCCTGGAACGCGTCCAGCAGCGCGGGATCCGCATCCCCCGCCGCCTGGCGCGTGCGGGCGAACGCGAGGTCCTCGGCGAGACTGCGTTTCAACGCCGCGATGGCGGCGCTCCCGTCCCGGTGGACGGCCCTCTTCGCTTCCTCGATGAGCGCCGCCCGCGACTCGGCCCGCGCCGAGGCGAGGTCGTCGTCTGCGCCGTACGCAGGGCGCACGCCCAGGAGGGCAAGGGCCGTCAGAAGGAGCAGGGCACACGTGCGAGCCATGCCCGGGAGTCTACCGCCGCCGCGCCTCGAAGACCTCGTGCAGCGGCGTGCCGTCGAAGCCCGACGGAAGCTTGGCACCGAACAACAACGAAAGGGTCCCCGCGATGTCCGTCGTGTGAACGGGCCGCACGACGCGGGTAGGCCGCACGCCAGCCCCCGCGACCATGCTGGGCACATGCCGGTCGTAGCTCCACGGGGAACCATGGTGGACGGCCACGCGTAGGCCGTCGAAGTCGTTGATGAACCACCCCGGCTCGAAGACGAGGTAGATGTCACCACTGCGACGCGGGTTGTGATTGCGCACGACGCGGCGCACGAGCGGCGTATCCGGGACACCGCCCGTGGTCAGCGCGTGGCCGGAGACCGCCAAGGCCACGCCCTCGGCCTGCGACAGCGCATGCGCCAGGTCGCGCTCCACGATCACCGGATCCAGGCCCAGCCCCGCGATGTGCTCACGATCGAGGTAGAGGTACGGCGGGAAGAACGCCGACAGGATCTTCTTGTCGATTCCCAACCGCTTCTTGAGTGCCACGACCGCCGGGGTCTGCTCGAACTTCGAATCGTCGACGTAGTCCACGTCGAAGCCGTACTCCTTCAGGTGGCCCGGCGCGTCGGGGCCGCCATGGTCGGCCGAGAGCACGATGAGCGTCCGGTCGAGCCCGACCTTGGCGTCGATGAACTGGAACAAGCGAGCCAATCGACGGTCGAGCTGGAGGATGTTCTCCTCGGATTCGAGGCTCGAAGGACCGAACAGATGCCCCACGTAATCGGTGGCCGAGAAGCTGATCGAGAGGAAGTCCGGCACGTCGTCCTGACCGAGTTGCTCGTTCTCGATCAGCGCCTCGGCGAACTCCAGTGTGAGGTCGTCGCCTGCGGGGCTGACCGTCAACTGGGTCGTGAAGTACTTGTCGTCCGCCGGGCCGTACTGGTGAGGGAACGTGCGGCCGAAGCCGGCGAGGTCGAGCTCGAACGGACGATCGTCGCGATCGCCGAACAGGTAGCTGCCGGGATCCCGGGAGAGTTCCCAGGTGGTCCCGGCGTAGCGCAGCGGACGCTGCTCCGCATTCCAGGCATCCACCCACGCGGGCATGGCGTCGTAGTAGAAGCTGCTCGTGACGAAGGCCGCGCTCTTCTTCGAGAACCAGAACGCCTTCCCCGCGTGCCCCGCCATGGCGATCGCCCCGCGGTCCTTCACGGACACGCCGAACACCTTCGAGCGCCCGGCGTGGAACAGCGCGAGCTCGTCACCGAAGGTCGACGTCAGGATCCGCTTCGGCGAACGGCCGTCCGAGCGTGCCACCCGCTGCGTGGGGTCGATCTCCGTCTTGGCATCCACGCCGGCACCCGCCGTCAGCAGGGGATGCTCGGGATCTTCGACGTTGTACGTGAGTTGCCCGCTGCTCCGGTCGAACCACACGTTGCCGATCATGCCGTGCGATGCGGGATGGGCGCCGGTGGCCAGGGTCGTATGCCCGACGATCGTCTCCGTGTTGGCGTGCTGGTGGGTCGCATCGATGTAGACGAGACCTTCGTCCATCAAGTAGCGGAACCCACCCAGCCCGAACTGCGAGGCATGCCGAAAGGGCAGGTCGGCCCGCAGCTGATCCACGGTGATCTGCAGCACGAGCCGCGGCGGGCCCTCGGCCTCGGGCTTGCCTTTCGGCTGCTTGGAGCTGAACCAGAGGAAGAGCCCTGTCAGCGCGAGGATCACGAAGAGATGTCGGTAGCGATTCACGTGGCGGGTCCCCCAGCCCGGGAGCATACCCCCGCCGCGCGCCCTGGCCCCTCGCCGCAGCCCCACACTCCGGGGTAGGCTCGCCGCATGCGAACCCGCCCCCGCGCCCCGCGCCTCCTCCTCCCGGCCGTCGCGCTGATCCTGGCCCTGCTCCCTGCCGCGGCCGGGCATCCGCTCGCGCCGACGGCGCAGGCCGGGCCGGACACGGCTGCCGCGTCCCTGGATGCCGCCCACGGCATCGAGCACGAGCTCGTCCGCGCGCTGCAACGTGTCGAACATGCCAGCGTGAGCGTCGTCGGCCGGCATGCCCTGCGACGGGGCCGCACGAGTCCGATGGTCCTCCAGGGCGCCGGCTCGGGCGTTCTCGTCGACTGGAACGGCACGTGGGTGTTGACGAACGCCCATGTGGTCGCGGAAGACGGCGTCGGTCAGGACGGCGCCCTCGAGGTCGTGACGTCCGACGGACGCACCTACCCGATCGAGGTCCGCGCCATGGACCGCGACCGCGACCTCGCCCTGGCGCGCCTGGTCCGGGCCCCCAAGGGCCTGCGCCCCGTGCGATTGCCTGCCTCCACCGGCAACCGGCTCGACGTCGGCACGTGGGTCAGTTCCTCGGGCAACCCGTTCATGCTGGCCCTCGACGGCCGCTCCGCCGCGACACTCGGCATCATCTCCACGATGCGCCCTGCCCGCCGCGGTGGCTTCACGAAGGTCCCGACCGTCCAGCACGACGCCGAGGTCAATCCCGGCAACTCGGGCGGCCCGCTCTGGAACCTGCGCGGGGAACTGCTCGGCATCAACGGCAGCATCGCGACGCGCACACTGGATGAACATGGCGGGGGCGCGCACTACACCGGCGCGTCGTTCGCGATCCCCGTGCAGGCCGTCCGCACCTTCCTGACGAACACGCTCGGCCCCGAGCGCGGGGCGACCGTCCCCGCCGGCGTGAGCGCCGACGGGTTGCGCGGCATCGAGGGCGAGTACCGCAGCATCGTCCAGCGCCTCATGCACTCCGCCGTCGTCTGCATCCCGCGCGGTGTCGACGGCCCCGCCGGGGGGCGCTCTTCCGGCGTCGTCGCGCACCCGCGCGGCCTCGTGCTCTCCGATGGCGATGCGGGGCTCGTCTTCCGTCGCGTCCGACGCGACGGTGTGCTCGTGCGCGAGCGCCACTGGCAGAACGACGTGACGGTGCGCCTCTGGAAGCCCGCCGCCAAACGCTGGCGCAGTGTGCGCGGCCGGGTCGTGCACCGCGACCGTGACCTCGACACCTCCCTCATCCAGCTGCTCGAGATTCCCCGCGGCGGGCTGCCCCACCACGTACCCCCGGGACGCAGCGCCGCCCTGAACGTGGGTGATGCGACCCTCGCCATGGGCAGCGCCTACGATCCGCGCAGCCAGGGCGCGCCCGCCCTCACGGCAGGCATCGTCAGCACGATCAACCCGCGCGCCGATGGCTACCTCTACACGAGCGCCGGCGTGAACCCCGGCGTCAACGGCGGCGCCTTGGTCGATCTGCAGGGCCGCCTGATCGGCACGGTCAGCAGCTACGTCGAAGCCGGGAAGGACAGCCCCTACGGCTTCCTCGGCAAGGCCGTGCCGATCGATCGCATCCTGCGCTCCCTGCAGGACGTGCCCGCCGCCAAGCCGCTCTTCACCCGGGCCGGGCCGCGCGCCGGCGGCAGCGGTGGCCGCGCCCTGGAGACGACCACGAATCGCGCAGGGCGGCGGATCCTGCCCCACGTCGTGAGCCTCGAGGTCGAGCGCAGCCAGCCCGTATCGCGCACCGTCCCCCTCGGCGGACGCAACGTCACCCTCGAGCGCTACCGCGGCCCGGTGAGCGGCATCGTCGCCGGCCCGGGCGGACTGGTTGTGACGAGCCTCTTCAACCTGACGAACGTCTCGCAGCGCGTGGATCCTCTCTGGGAGGTCCCCACCGGCGCGAGCCTCGACGACGGCCTGGACGCGATCCGGAGCATCCGCATCCGCAGGCCGGACGGCCGCTCCAGTGAAGCCGAGCTCGTCGGCTACGACCTGCGCTGGGGCTTCGCCCTGCTGCGGGCCAAGAGCGCGGCGGGCTGGGATGCCGGTCCCACCGCCGCGCCGGCCTCCGCCTTCGAGCGCGGACGCTTCATCATCGCGGCCGGCAATCCCTTCGGGGCGAACCGCCGCGCGGATCCGCTGCTCACGCGCGGCATCCTCTCCAAGCACCACGAGGAGACGGCCCCGGCCCCGTGGCGTGGCATGTGGCAGACCGACGCCGGCGTGCTGGATGGCAACATCGGCGGTGCCGCCGTCGATCTCGACGGGCGTGTGCTCGGCATGCTGACCACATGGGATCCGGCGCAGCACGGCCGCAACAGCGGCGTCGGCTTCGTCGTGCCGTGGTCGCGCATCCAGGGCGCGATCCCCGGACTGCTCCGAGGCGAGAAGCCCGAGCGTGGCATGCTGGGCATCTACTTCGGTCGCGAGGCGCGCCCGCGCATCGACCGCGTGGTCGAGGACAGCGGCGCCGCACGCGCCGGCGTCGAACCCGGCGACATCATCCTGGGCGTGGACGGGCGCCGCACCCCCAGCATCTTCGAAGTCCTCGACCACATCGGGCAGCGCGTGGCCGGGGAGCGTGTGCGACTCCGGCTGCAGCGTGCCGGCAAGCAGATCGAGCTGACCGTCACCCTCGGGCGCCGCTCCATCTAGCGCATCAGAACACGCGCACGATGCCGAGCAGGTGCCACACACCGGCCACGGCCGTGATCAGCAGCACGATGCCCATCAGATCGAGCAGGATCCCCATGCGGAAGATCTCGCGCGTCGTGAACAGCCGCGTCGAGTAGGCGATCATGGTCGGGGGCGTCCCGATCACGAGTGCGAAGTCGATGGACGACGCGATCGCGACGACCACGACCAGCAGCACGGGATCGACGCCGAGAACACCTGCCAGGGGAATCGCCAGCGGGATCAAGAGCGCTGCCGAGGCCGTGTTGGACGCGACCGCCGTGAGGCCGAGCGAGACCGCCGCGACGACGGCGACGCCCACCCACGGCGTGAACATCGAGAGCGCCGCCATGCGCGTGGCGAGCCAGTCCGAAGTCCCCGTCTCCCCCAGGAACACGCCGAGGGCGAGTCCGCCCCCGAAGGTCAGCAGGGACGACCAGGAGACGCGCTGCAGTTCCCGCGGCCCCACCTTGCCCAGGAACCCCAGCAGGACCGCGCCGGCCAGCGCCACGATGCCGGTGCTGATGCCGTGCATGCGCTGGGTCAACCAGCCCACGATGACGAGCAACAGGGCCCCCAGAACGAGCATCTGCTCTCCGGTCAAGCGGCCCAGGGCCCGACGCTCCGTCTGCGCCGCACGCCGCACCTCGGCGAACCGCTGTGGGTCTACCGAGGCGCCGCTGCGGCGCCAGAGGTAGATCCCGACGACGGGCAGGAAGATGACGACGAACGGGAGTCCAAACGCGAACCAGTCGACGAACGCCATCTCGCGATCGGCAAAGGTCGCGAGGAACTCCGCCGCGAGCGGGTTCGCCGGCGTACCGATCATGCTGCCCACGCCCCCGGTCGTGGCGGCGAAGGCGATGCCCAGCACACAGGCCTTGCGATAGCCCACATTGGCGATCGGCTCGGTCACCGCGATGGCGATGGGCACGAGCACGGCCGTGGCCGCCGTGTTGGACATCCACATCGAGAGAAAGGCCGCCGTGGCAAGCAGGGCCGCAAACAGCAACGCGGGGCTGCGGCCTGCGCGCGCCACCAGGGTGACCGCAATGAAGTGATCGAGGCGTACGCGACGCATGGCCTCGGCGATCAGGAAGCCTCCGAAGAACAGGGCGATGATCGGATGGAAGAACGGGGCCAGCGCCTCGGGGGCGCGCCCGACCCCCGCAATGACGATCACGACGGGTACGAGCAGGGACGTGATGAAGAGGGGGATGATCTCCGTCACCCAGAAGACGATCACGAGCCCCAGCAGGGCCAGCACGATGCCCGCGTGCAGGGGCGGTCGCCGCACGGCCCGCAAGACGCCAGCCTCCTCGTCCCAGCGGATGGGCGGCACGAGCTCGCGACGGCCGTCGGACAGGATCAGCGTGAGCGTGATGTCATCGAGCGCGGGGCGCACCGGAGCCCCATCGACCAGCAAGGTGATGCGCGCCTGGACGGGCGCATCGGTGGCCACGCCGGCGGGCAGCTCCACACGCACGACCCGGTCGACGGTCCCCGGCAGCGGCCGCTCGAACGTGATCCGCTCCCCCGCCCCGATCGCCACGGGCTGCTGCACGGCGGCCAGGTCCTGGTAGCCCACCTCGAGCACCCCGGGGCCACTGGGCCAGCTCGTCGGCGCGACCCAGGCGCCTACGGCGGCGAGCAACAGCGCGGCGGCGAAGGTCAGCACGCGCGTGCGGCGGCTGGTCGGAGCGGCCAGGTCCTCGAGATCCTCCATGCAGGGATCCTATGCGGCGCGCCCCTGGCGCGGGCCGCTTCTCCCGGCCCCCACCGGGGGTGTGCCGCGGAAGGCACCTAGACTGTCGCCCCCCTCACACCGGAGGCATCGCATGCCCCTCTGGAAGAAGCTGCTCATTCTCCCGCCGCTGGCCCTCGGGGTCGCGCTCCTCGTCGTCTACGACAAGGGCCGCAAGGAACCCGAGCGCCGCGACCGCGACGAGCTCGCGCGTCCGGTGCGCGTCCTCGAGCTCGCGCCGCGCGAGGTCATCCCGCTGGCGATCGCGTACGGGACCGTACGCCCCAGCAAGACCTGGGTCGCGACCGCCGAGATCAGCGGGCGCGTCCTCTCGATCTCGCCGCTGCTCAAGGAGGGGGAGGTCGTCCCGCGGGACCACGAGCTGATCAAGATCGACGACACCGATCAGAGACTCGAGGTCGCACGCCTGACGGCCGAGGCCGACGGCCTCACGGCCCAGATCGCCAAGCTCGACCAGACCGCCAAGAACACCGCCGAACTGCTGGAGGTCGAGAAGCGCTCCCTGACCCTCACCGAGACGGAACTCGAGCGCCTCGAGAGCCTCTCCAAGGAGGGCGGCCCCGTGTCGATCGCCGAGGCGGACACCCAGCGCCGCATGGTGCTGGCCCAGCGGGGCCTCGTCCTGAAGCACGAGAACACCCTGCGACTCGTACCCAGCGAGCGGGCCCAGCTCGAAGCACAACTCGCCGCCACGGCCGCGCGCGTGAAGCTGGCCGTTCGCAACGAGAAGCGCGCCGTCATCAGGACACCCTTCCCGTGCCGCATCGAGACCACCAACGTCGAGGTCACCCAGGCCGTTGCGCCCGGGCAGGCCTTGGCCGTCGCCTACGACGTGGCCGTGGCCGAGATCGAGGCTCGCGTCGGTACGGAACAAGCAGGGCACCTGTTCCGCCCCAGTGATCGCGAGCGTGTCGTCCGCAACCTGACCAAGGGCGTGGACTGGAGCCAGTTCGGGATCAGCGCCACGATCCGCTTGCGTCTCCCGAGCCGCACCTACACGTGGCAGGGCCGCTTCGCGCGCGCCGCCCCCACGCTGGACGCGGGGACGCGCACCGCCGGCATCGTCATTGCGGTCGACCGGCCGTTCGCCGATGCCGACTCCCAGTCCCGTCCGCCCCTCGTGAAAGGCATGTTCGTCGAGGTCGAGCTCCGCGGCCCGCCCGTCCCGGACCGGCTCGTCGTCCCCCGCGCCGCGGTGCGGGCAGGGCGCCTCTACACGGTCGACAAGGAGAACCGCCTGCGCATCAAGCCAGTGGAGATCGACTTCGTCCAGGGCGATGACGCCGTACTCGCGAGCGGCGTGCAAGCAGGCGAGCGCGTGGTCGTGACCGACCTCATTCCCGCGGTCGAAGGCATGCTCCTCGCGCCCGCAACCCCTGCCGACCCGCGATGATCCGCTACTTCGCAGAACACCCGACCGCCGCAAACCTGCTGATGGTCGCCCTGATGGTGCTGGGGCTCCTGACCCTGCCCGATCTCAAGCGCGAGACCATGCCGGACTTCTCCGAGGACCGGGTCCAGGTCACCGTCGTCTACCCCGGCGCCTCGGCGGCGGACGTCGAGGAGGCGATCGCGCGTCGCCTCGAGGACGCGCTCGACGGCATCGACTACGTCGACGAGGTCCGCACGGAATCCCGCGAGGGCGTGTGCCTTGCCACGGCGGACATGAGCGAAGGTGGCAGCATCCAGGTCCTGCTGGACGACATCCGCACGGAGATCGACGCGATCACGGACTTCCCGGATCTCGTCGAGAAGCCGATCATCACCCAGGTGGGACGCGTCGACCCCGTCCTCTCCGTGGCCGTCACCGGCGCCGCGACCGAGCCCGACCTGAAGGCCTACTGCGAGGACCTCAAGGAGCGTCTCCAGAACGAGGCCGGGGTGCGTCTCATCGAGGTCCGGGGCTTCTCCGATCACCAGTACCGCGTCGAGATCTCGGCGTTCACGCTCGCCCAGTTCGGCGTCAGCGCCCAGCGCGTGGCCGATGTGCTCGCGAGCCAGAGCATCGACCTGCCCGCCGGACTCATCGAGACCAAGCACGGCGACATCCTGCTGCGCTTCAAGGACGAGCGCCGGACGGTGGCGCAGCTCGAGGACATCATCCTGGTCGGCTCCCCCACCGGCGGCACCATCCGCCTCGGCGACGTGGCGCGGATCACGGATCGCTTCGAGCGGCCCGAGGCCAGCGTCTACTTCAACGAGGGGCGTGCCGGCGTGCTGGCCATCTCCAAGACGAAGAGCCAGGACGCACTGGACGTCGCGGCCGACGTGCGCACGTTTCTCGCCGCCGAGAAGTTGCGCGCCCCGGAGAACATCGCGTTCACGATCACGGAGGACGTGACCTCGATCGTCGAAGACCGCCTCGACATGCTCGTACGCAACGGCTGGCAGGGTCTTCTGCTCGTCTTCGTCGTGATGGCGCTGTTCTTCAACCTGCGCTTCTCGTTCTGGGTCGCGGCCGGCCTGCCCGTGTCGTTCCTGGGTGCGCTGTGGCTGCTGCCCATGCTGGGCGTCAGCATCAACATGATCTCGATGGTGGCGCTGCTCCTTGCCCTCGGTCTGCTCATGGACGACGCCATTGTCCTGGCGGAGAACATCGCCGCGCATCTGCAGCGTGGCTCCGCGCCCATGAAGGCCGTCGTCGATGGCGTGACCGAGGTGCGCAACGGCGTCCTGAGCTCGTTCCTGACGACCGTCTGCGTATTCGGCCCGCTCATCGGCATCACGGGCTCCCTCGGCAAGGTGCTGCGCGTCATGCCGATCGTGCTCATCCTGGTCCTTGCCGTCAGCCTGATCGAGGCGTTCCTGATCCTGCCCCATCACCTGGGCCATGGCCCGCGTGCGGGCCGCGTCACGAATCGCGGGCGCTTCCGCAAGCTGTTCGACGGCTTCATCGAGATGCTGCGGGACCGGCTCCTTGGGCCGACGGTCGACTTCGCCGTCCGCTGGCGCTACCTGGTCCTCGGCATGACGGCGGCTGCGCTGCTGTTCTCCATCGCGCAGATTGCGGGCGGCGTCCTCAAGGTGTCGGCCTTCCCGGCCATCGACGGCGATGTGATCGAGGCACGCATCCTCCTGCCGCAAGGCACCCCCCTCGAGCGCACCCGGGCCGTCACGGCCCGGGTGACCGCGGCCCTGGGTCGGGTCAACGACGAGTTCCAACCGCGCCAGCCCGGCCGGAAGCCCCTCGTGCGCAACGTGCAGGTGGCGTTCAACCGCAACCTCGACGCGTTCGAGGAAGGACCCCACGTCGCCACCGTGATCGCCGACCTGCTCCCGGCGGAGTCTCGGCGCGCCCCGCTGGCCGAGGTCCTGGGACGCTGGCGTGCAGAGACGGGCGCGGTCCCGGACGTCATCGCGCTCAAGTTCAAGCAGCCCTCCTTCGGGCCCGCGGGCCAACCGCTGGAGCTGCGCCTGGGCGGCGGCGATCTCGTAGAGCTCAAGGCGGCATCCCAGGATCTGCAGGGCTGGCTGGGGGCTTTCCCCGGCGTCGTCGACCTCGATGACGACCTGCGCCCCGGCAAGCTCGAGGTGCGCCTGCGCTTGCGGCCGGGTGCCCTGGGCCTGGGCCTCGATGCCCGCAGCGTGGCCGGCCAGCTGCGCGGTGCCTTCTTCGGAACGACGGCGCGTGAGATGCAGGTCGGCCACGAGTCGATCGAGGTCGACGTGCGGCTCGACGAGGCGGATCGCGCGACGCTCGCCGGGCTGGACAACTTCCGCGTGACCCTGCCCGACGGCGCGCTGGTGCCACTGCCCGTCGTCGCGGAAGCAGAGCTCGGACGCTCGTTCGCACGCATTGCACGCGTGAACGGACGCCGGACGGTCACGGTGCGCGGCGACGTCGACCGCACGCAGGCCAACATCGAGGAGTTGCTCGCGAAGCTGCACTCGTCGTTCGTGCCGGAGTTCGAGCAGCGCCACCCGGGCGTCACGGTGAGCCAGGAGGGTGAGGCCAAGGAGTCCGCCGACACGAATGCCTCGATGCTCGCGGCGTTCGCCCTCGGACTGCTTGGCGTCTTCATCCTGCTGAGCTTCCAGTTCCGCAGCTGGATCGAGCCGGTGATCGTGATGGTGGCGATCCCGCTCAGCCTGATCGGCGTCATCTGGGGCCACATCCTGCTCGGCTACGATCTGACGATGCCAAGCATCTTCGGGTTCGTCTCACTCGCTGGCGTCGTGGTCAACGATTCGATCCTGCTCGTGAGCTTCGCGAAGAACCGGCTGGCCGCCGGTCTGGGCTTCGCCGATGCCGCACGGCAGGCAAGCCGCCAGCGCTTCCGGGCGGTGCTGCTGACCTCTCTCACTACGGTCGCAGGCTTGACGCCGCTCATGCTCGAGAAGAGCCTGCAGGCGCAGTTCCTGATTCCCCTCGCCGTGAGTATCGTCTTCGGCATGCTCGCCTCCACCTTGCTCGTGCTCCTCGTGATCCCGTGCATGTACTCGATCCTCGGAGACCTCGGCCTCGCACGAGCGCACGAAGAACCCGCCGCATGACCATCCGCATCCGCAACCTGGAGTTCGCCTACCCGAGTGGAGGCTTCGAGCTGCGGGTCGAGGCGCTCGACATCGCGCGCGGCGAGACCGTGGCGCTGGTGGGCCCCAGCGGATGCGGCAAGACCACCGTATTGCATCTCGTGGCAGGCATCACGGTCCCGGATACCGGCTCCGTCGAGGTGGACGACAAGCTCGTGAGTGCACTCGACGAGCCGGCACGGAGTGCCTTCCGCGCGCGCCACATCGGCCCGGTCTTCCAGGAGTTCGAGCTGCTCGAGTACCTGAACGTGCTCGAGAACCTGCTGCTGCCCTACCGCATCGCCCCCGGCTTGCAGCTGGATGACACGGTCCGCGAGCGCGCCCGCGCCCTGGCCAGCGACCTCGGCCTGGGGGCCAAGCTCGCCCGACGCCCGCGCCAACTGAGCCAGGGCGAGCGCCAGCGCGTGGCCATCGGCCGCGCGCTCCTTCCCGAGCCCACCGTCCTGCTCGCCGACGAGCCCACCGGCAACCTCGATCCGACCACGAGCACCACCGTGCTCGACCTGCTGCTCGAGCACGCCAACCGCCAGGACGCCTCGCTGCTCACCGTGACCCACGACCACGCGCTGCTGCCGCGCTTCGACCGCGTGCTCGAGATGGGCGACCTCGTGCGCCCCGGGAGCCCCGCATGAGGCATGCCCTGCATCTCGCCTGGGCGTACCTGGCCCACCAACGCTTCAAGACGGCAGTCCTCGTGGCATCCGTCGCCCTGATCGCCTTCCTGCCGGCCGCGCTGCAGTTGCTGGTGCGCCGCGGCGAAGAGCGCATGGGCGCGCGCGCCGCGTCCACGCCCCTGCTCGTCGGCCGCAAGGGCAGCCCGACCGAGCTCGTCTTGAATGCGCTCTACTTCCGGTCCGGGGTCCCCGAGACGATCCCCTACGCCCAGGTCGCACGCGTGGAGCAGAGCGGCCGCGCCCAGGCC
>JARGNS010000543.1 GCA_029213105.1 Planctomycetota bacterium | reverse complement strand
GCGGGTCCTCGCCCATGAAGATGCGTGCCAGCATGCCGGCACCGGTCATGGCTTCGCTCTGCTCACCGGGGACGCGGTCCACGAGCTCCTGGGGACGAGCCGGGCCCGTACCACGCTGGACGTAGCCCACGCGGCCGTAGTCCGGGTCCGTGACCTTGTCGAGCCAGGCCTTGAGGCCGTCGAAGGCGGACTCGTCGAGGGTCAGCGGGGCGGGCTTGCCACGCTTGATCGCGTCCTTGTTGATGAGCTGGGCGCTCTTGAGCGCCATCATCATCCAGCCCGACACGGAGGTGTCGTTGTCACCCGGCTTGATGCCGTAGCGCCACGCGAAGTACGGGTTGCGTGCCAGGGCGATGAAGTCCAGCGCGCGCTGGGCGGAGCCCTTGACGATCGGGCTGCCCGTCATGCCGTAGGCCTCGACCATGGCGAGGGCGCTGGTGGCGTGGTTGTAGATGTACTGCTGCGTCGAGCGCGGGCCGAAGCAACCTTCCGGGTCCTGGATGTTCTTCAGGTAGCGGAGGCCGCGCGAGACGACCTTGGCGAAGGGGTGCTTGCCACGGTTGGTGTAGCCGGCGCCCAGGAAGGCACACAGCGCGAGGCCGGTCACGCCCGGATCGTAGAGGGCCTTGCCCAGGCCGTCGGGGCGCTTGCTGGCGTCGGAGACGGGCTTGCCGTCACACCACTGGTTGAAGCCGGCGGCTTCCCAGCCACCGTTGGGCGACTGGTGCGCGGCGAGCCAACGGAGCGCATCGTCGACGGCGTCGTCGAACTTCTTGCGACCGCCACCGCCCGTGCCGAGGTCCTTGCCACCACCACGGCCCTTGAAGGCGCCACCGGCGCCGCCGCCGATGCCGATCGTGCCGTTGTTGGCCGGGCCCTCGAAGGGGGCGTCGGAGAGACCCTCGGACTCACCGAAGGACTCTTCGTACGGGAGGTCGTTGTCGGTCTCGACGTGATCGGCGATCTGCTCGTCCTTGATGACGGGCTCTTCCGCGACGATCTCCTGCTCGTGGACCTCTTCGGTGTCCTCCTCGACCTCCTCGAGGTCCTCTTCGAGCTGCTCGGCGTCCATCGAGGCGCGCATCGGCGGCTTCTTCGGACCCTCGATCTCCGTCGTGTCGAAGAGCGTGAGGATGAAGAACATCAGCACGTGGATCGCGATCGAGATCATCCACCAAGGACTCTGACGGAGCGCCAGGTACAGCTGCTCGTTGAAGTCCCCCTGCTGGGCGAAGGCGTAGTCGTGTTCGTAGCGTTCGTCGCGGGCCATTCGATCTCTCCGGCTTCAGGGCGCCATGGATGCGGCCTCATGTCGTGGGACACGGGACTGCTGCACGTCGGCTGCAGGACCATGGGCACGGCAGCGTCGGCGCATTGTAGGAGTTGCCTACCTCCGATCCAACGGGGTGCGCCGGGTCCGGTTCACCAATCGGCGGAATTTCCCGCGCAGGCGCCGAATCGGGTCTGAGCGCCCCAACTCCCTAGCGGGCAACGACTTGGGGCGAAAGGCCGGTCATGAGGGCCAGAATGGCCCCGGAAGTCTGGGTGACGGTATTCGCGTACCAGCCGCCCTGGACGGCGTCGTCCTTGCCGGTGGCCTCCTCGGCTAGGATCGTGCGCATGGTCTGGAACCAGGGGCCGGCCTCGGGGGCGCCGGAGCGGGCCACGAGCCAGGACTGCATCCACCAGGCCGCGCAGTCCGTGCTCGGGTAGTTCCACTCGGCCGGCTCGTCGAGGATGGCCCGGACGAGCTCGGCCGGGAACGGGTCGACGCCCTTCCGGAGGCCGCGCACGACCCGGCAGATGACCTCGGCCACGTTCCAGTCGCTGGTCTGGGGCGGCCCCTCGCGGGGGGCCTGCTTCAGATCGCGGATGTCCACGAGTTCGTACGGGTCGTCGCCGAACACGTCCCCTTGCCCGCGCTCGACCAGGGCGTCGACGGTCATGACCGCGAGGCCGCGCGTCCAGCCGTTGCGCAGCCGCTCGCGCGCCGTGCGGCGCAGGGCCTTCACGGCCCGCGCCAGGGCCTCCTGGTCCTCCGGGCGGCCCGCCAGGCCGAACGCGAGGATCGCCGCCGAGGTGGCATCGACCTGGGACCAGCGGTCCTTGCGCTCGGGGAAGCCGACGAGGCCGGTATCGACCTGCTTCTTCTTGAGGTAGTCGAGCCCGCGGGTGACGGCCCCGTCGAGGCCGGGTACGGCGATGTCCCCCGCCTGCTGCACGGTCACCAGGGCGGCCGTGGCGAGGGCGGTCGCGGAGACGCGCTCGATCTCGTAGGTGTACTCCCCGGGATCGAAGGCCCCATCGGGCTGCTGACGACGCATGACCCCGCGGCACAGGCGCGCCACCATGGCCTCCGCGTCGGCCTTGCCCTCGGCGCCGAAGAGCCCACCCGGGGGCACCCCGTCCGGGCGCCACCAGGACGCACGCACGGCGAAGAACGCCGTGGTCAATGCCAGCAGCAAGGCGAGGACGGTCGTGGCCGCCACACCGCGGCTTGCCGGGGTCCCGCCGCGGATCATCGCAGGCGCGCGTTCTTCACGATCTCGTGGGACGCGATCATGTCGAGGTCGTTCTGGGCATCGTCGAGCAGCTCGTCGGCGAGCTCGTCGGGCCACACGACGCCGCCGCGTTCGAGCAGA
>JARGNS010000542.1 GCA_029213105.1 Planctomycetota bacterium | reverse complement strand
CGCCGCGGGTAGACTGCGCCCATGCGGGCGTGGCTCTCCGAACAGGACGGATCCGTCGCGCGAGGCGAGCTGCCGGCCCCCGAGCCCGGTCCCGGCGAGATCCTCGTGGACGTGTCGGTCTGCGGCCTCTGCCGCACGGATCTTCACATCCTCGATGGCGACATCGATCGGCCGCGCAACCCGATCGTCCCCGGCCACCAGGTCGTGGGTCGCGTCGTGGGCGGCGGGACACGCTTCGCCCCGGGTGCGCGCGTGGGCATCGCCTGGCTGCGAAGCACCTGCGGCACGTGTGGCGCTTGTGGCCGCGGCGCGGAGAACCTCTGCCGGGCCGCGCGCTTCACCGGGTACCACGAGCACGGCGGCATGGCGGAGCAGGTCGTCGTGCCCGAGGCGTTCGCCTACGCCTTGCCGGAGAGCCTGGATGACGCCCACGCGGCGCCGCTGCTCTGCGCCGGCATCATCGGCTACCGCGCACTGCGGCAAGCCGACGTGCGTCCGGGCAGCCGGGTGGGGCTCTACGGCTTCGGCTCCTCGGCCCACATCGCCATGCAGGTCGCGCAGCATTGGGGCTGCGAGGTCGTCGTGGTGACGCGCGGCGAGGCCCACCGCGAGCTCGCGCGCGCCATGGGGGCGACGTGGGTGGGGGACTCCGGCGAAGCGCCGCCTGAGCCCCTGGACAGCGCGGTCGTCTTCGCCCCGGCCGGCGAGCTGCTGCGCGACGCGCTCGCCTGCACACGCTGGGGGGGCACGGTGGCGTCGGCCTGCATCCACATGAGTCCCGTGCCCGAGCTCGACTACACGGAGCATCTCTTCGGCGAGCGGACCCTGCGCAGCACCACGGCCAACACGCGCCGCGATGGCGAAGCGCTGCTGGCCATCGCGGGCGCGGGGGCCATCCGCACACACGTCACGGAGTTCGCGTTCGAGGCGGCCTCCGAGGGCTTGCAGGCCATCCGCGCCGACGCGGTTCGCGGGTCCGCGGTGTTGCGGGTGGCGCGTCCCCGGTAGGGTGCATCCCCGATGCGCCTGCTCTCCGACCCGCTGCCGGCCGACATGTTCGACGATCGCCACGGCGAGATCGAGATCCCGCTGTGCCCGCACTGCCTCGAGGTGACGGAGGACGGCCAGCACTTCTGCCAGGCGTGCATGGCGCCGCTGACGTTCTACGCGTCCACGGCGTGGTACGAGTCGATCTGGGCCTTCGCCTGGATCGTGGCGCGGGCCTTCCAGACAGCCTGGCCCCGGCGGCTGCACGCCTGGGGCACCCTGCTCATCTTCGGGCCCGACATGCTCGCCGTCGCCTTCGTGGCGCTCTTCGGTGGCGCGGTCTACTTCGACGTCCCTGACGCCCTGCCGGAGCTCTACGAGTCCGGCGGGATCGGCGAGGCCCTGGCGTTCGTCGTCTGGGCCCTGAGCTTCGCGCTTCACCTGGCGTTCATCATGCGCGCCTTCGGGCGCTGGGCCGAGCGCGGGGGCATCGACCCCTGGGCCGAGGAGCCCTCCGAGTCGGAGACGCCTAGCGCGTGATCTTGTCCAGCAGGTGCAGCGCCTCGGGCTTCTCCAGGAGGATCGTGACGGTGCGTTCGCTCTGCGTGCGGCGGCCGTAGTCCTGGATGATCCGCGCCGACACGCGCGTGCGGGCCTGGGTCCGGCGGTTGTCGCCGCGGAAGTACTTGGCTTCCATGCGGTAGTCGCCGGCCGCGGCCTTGGGCAGCACGAACAGCTCGGGGCCGAAGCCGGTGGTGACGTCCGCCGAGATGCTGCCACCCATCTTCGTGGTGCGGTGCTCGTAGTAGCAGGTCTCGCCGGCGGCGTCCGTGACGTGCAGATCCACGTCCGTACGATCGGTGTTCCACTCGAGGATCACGACGAGGTCGCTCTCGTCTACGTTGGCGATGCCCTCGACCTGGGGCTGGCGCGTGCGGGCGTAGGCGCGCAGGGCCGAGGGCTCCCGGCTGGCGGCGACCTGGTAGAGCACGCTCTCGTAGTCGATGGCGGCGACGCGCGGCATGTCGCCGTAGGTCGGGACGCCCTGCTGCAGCGAGACCTCGAAGAAGGGCAGTGCCAGTGCCGCATGGCCCATGCGTGCGAGGCAGCGGCCCACGGCCAACCAGGCGGAGCGCTCCCAGGGGCGGCTGCGGCCGACGCGCAGGAACAGGTCGTGGGCCTCGCCCGCGTGGCCCCAGGCCTGGGCGCGTGCTGCCACGTCACGGGCCAGCCCGAGGTCGCCCGGGGACTGCTCCACCAGCGTGCTCAGGACGAGCAGGCCGTCGGGGCTGCCGTGGTGGGCCTCGCGCCGCGCGGCTTCGGCCAGGGCGACGTCGTAGGCCAGCGGACCCTCGGCCAGCTGCCCGCGGAGGGCGCGGGGAAGCTGGGCACGCCGGCGGACGGACGGCCGCGCCGGCCGACGGTCGAGCTCGAAGGCCTCGGCGGGCAGGGTGGCCAGGGCCGCGCGCAGGGCCGGCGGAACGGTCATGGCGAACTCGCCCGGCAGGCGCTCCCAGCCATCGAGGAGCGCGAGGAAGCGCTGCTTGGCGTTGGCCATGCTCGCCTCGGCCTCGGCCTTGGCACGGCGCTCGGCGAGCACCTCGGACGGCGGGCTCGTGGCCACGGCCGCCTGGTCCTCCCGCTTGATCCCCCGTCGCGTGTGG
>JARGNS010000541.1 GCA_029213105.1 Planctomycetota bacterium | reverse complement strand
GGCTATCACCTGATCCTCGACCCGCTCGGCCCCGCCTCGTTCCAGAAGGGGCTTGCCATGCTCGAGCCGCTGGGGCGCATCGTGTGCTACGGCTTCTCGAGCCTGGTCGAGGGACCGAAGCGCAAGCTCTGGAAAGCCGCCACGAAGTACCTGACGGCGAGCAAGATCAACCCGATCACGCTCATCAACCAGAACAAGGGTGTGCACGGCCTCAACCTCGCCCAGCTCTTCACGCAACGTGAGCTGCACGGTCGCGCCATGACGCAGCTCGGTGCGATGCTCTCCGAAGGCGCGATCCACCCGACGATCGACACGACATTTCCGCTCACGGCCGCGGGCGCGGCGGACGCGCACACGTACCTGCACGAGCGCCGCAACTTCGGCAAGGTGGTCCTGGTGCGCGACGGCGCCTGACGCCGAATCTGACGGATCACGCGCGCCCTGCGCTTCCCTCCATGGCGAGGTGTGGTGTCTCGCCGCGTGCTGGGGCGCAGGATCCCCCAGGTGTTGAGTTCGAAGCCGCCCGATCCGGTCGGATTCGCACGCGCCCAGGCGGCGTGCGAGTTTGCACGGTCGTTTTTCGAGCCCAATTAATGGGGCTTCGGGGGGCGAATGGGGCGTCTTGGCGACTTTGGGCCCGGACCTTGCTTAGTGCACGGTGCCGGCACGAGGCCTCCCTCCTCCCCCCAACCACGCACCGGATACCTCCCCCCATGAAGAACGCCTCCCTCCGTCCCGACGACGTGATCACCCTCCCCCAGGCGGCCAGCCTCCTGGGTGTGGGCCCCACCACACTCAAGCGCTGGAGTGATCAGGGACGCCTGCCGCACACGCGCACGCCCGGTGGCCACCGCCGCTTCCTGCGCAGCGTCATCCTCGACTTCCGTACCGTCGTGGATCCGCGCGCCGGAGCGCACGCCCACGCCACGCCGCTCACGCTGCGTCTGGGCGCGCCCTGCGAGTGGGTCGACCGCGTCAACACATTGGCGGATGCGGATCGCATGGAAGCCGCGCTCGGTTCCCTGCGCGCGACGTCGCGTGGGTGGGGGCCGGCGGCTGACGAGGTACTGAACGACTTCGTGTACAGCCTGCGTGTCCGCCAGCGCGATGGCCGCGTGTCCGCGGGGTCCTGGGCGGCGCTCGTGCGCAGCCTCGAGCGCAGCGTGCAGCGCCTGGCCGGTCAGATGCGTCCGCGTGTCGGCGGCCCGGTGGCATTGCTTGCGAGTCCCGGTGGGTGTGCCGGCCCCGTCCTGCTGGCCCTGGCCGAGGCCGTCTTGCGTGAGGCCGGCTACACCGTGCTCGACGTGGGCTGCCTGCAGGAGCCCGGCGTACTCGAAGAGATCATCGCCGAGCAGCAGCCGCACCAGGTCGTGCTGCTTGCCGATGGCGAAGTGGGCGCCCGCCGCGGCGCGCCGCGGCACCGAGGTGTGGCTCGCGGGCGGCGCCTCCTGGCCGATGATCGATGGCGCGCGCCGCGTCCCGTCGTTCGCCGCGCTCGGCGACCTGGCGGCACGTCAGGGGGGGCACGATGACGATGTGCGCGCGGCGCGCTAGGACGACGTGCGTGCGGCGCGCTAGCGCGTAGGCGCGACGTCCGCGCCGCGAGCGCGGCGCGGTTCGCCCGGGGGGGCTTCGCCCCCGGCGTCTCCGCCGGGGGCGTCCCGGGGCGCTACTCGTCCTTGGCCTTGCCCGACGCCAGCAGCTGGTTCATGAGCTGCTCCGCACTGCCGCGGGTCGCGTTGTCGGGGGAGCCGGCCTCGGTCGTGATGCTCTCCGAGCAGACGGCGGCGAGCTCGAAGAGATCCTGCCAGCGCTTCTGCTCGCTGAGGATGCGGACCATGTTGTCGTACGCGTCCTTGTAGCCGTCGTCCGTGTACTCGAGGGCGATGCGGTAGTAGCGCTCGGCCGTGTCGTAGTCGCGCGTCGCTTCGTAGAACTGATACATCAGGCCCGTGTCGCTGATGATCTGCGCCTCGGCGTAGCGCTGCTGCCAGTTGTAGGACTGCGCCTTCTCGGCGGTCCACTCGCCGAGGGTCTCGGCGGCCTCGGTGTAGATCTTCGTGGAAGCCTTCAGGATCGGACGCCACTTCGCTTCGCCGCCCCCGCGGGCGCCGCCGACGTAGGCCTCGCGCAGCATGAACGCCACGTTGTTGCGGATCCACGCCATGTCCGGCGCGGCCTTCATCAGCGGTGTGAACGCCTTGATGACCTCCTGGGCCCCTTTGACGCTGCCGCGCGCGCGCTGCTCCGCACCACTCTCCATGAGGCGCTTCTGGATCGCGCCGGCGGCCTGGGCGTGGGCGGGGTCGGCCTGCAGGGCGTCGTAGTACAGCTTCTCGGCGCGATCGGCGTCGCCAGCCTGGGCGGCGCACACGCCGGCGTAGTAGTAGCCCTGGGCCGGCGTCGCCGCGATCTTGGCGTACCCCTCGAAGGCATCGCGCGCCTTGGCCCAGTCCTGCGCCTCGTAGCGGTCCACCGCGTGGAACCACAGGGCCCACTCGTGCTTCGGGTTCTTGGCGAGCAGGTCGGCGAGTGCCTTGCGGTACTTGTCCGGTGTGTGGGTGTACAGGCTCTTCAGCCCGACGAAGGGGGCCTTGTCCGTCGCGTCGATGGCCGCGGCCTTGCGGTAGGCGTCGCTCGCGGTCTCGATGTTG
>JARGNS010000540.1 GCA_029213105.1 Planctomycetota bacterium | reverse complement strand
GAGCGGGGGGGCGGCACGGACGCCGGTCCCTGGGTGGCCGTGGCCGGTACCCGTCCGAACTACGTCAAGCTGGCCCCGCTCGTGCGTGCCGCGCGCCGAGTGGGTCACGAGTTGTTCTGGATCGATGCGGGGCAGCACACCGATCACGCCATGCAGGAGCGCATCCGCCTGGATGCCGGGCTGCCCGAGGCCCGCGTGTCGATCCAGGCACCGCCGCCCGGGCCCGAACGCATCGAGGGGCTCGCGGCAACGCTCGAGGTCGCGCTACGGGAACTGGCCCCGTCCGTCGTGCTCGTGGTCGGCGATGTCGACGCGACGGCGGCGGCGGCCCTGGCGGCGTGGCGACTCGACCTGCCGCTGGCGCATGTGGAAGCCGGGCTGCGCTGCGGCGTGGCCTCGATGCCGGAGGAGCGCAACCGTGTCCTCGTGGACGCCCTGAGCGATCGGTACTACACGACCGAGCCGTCGGCGCACCGCCATCTCGCATCGGAGGGCCTGGGGCCGGATCGGTACGCCGTCGAGGTGGGCAATGTCATGGCGGACGCGCTGCTGCACCTCGAGCCCTCCCTGGCCTCGGCGGGTCCGGAGGCCGACGTGCCCGCGGACTACGTGCTGGCCACCCTGCACCGGCAGGCCAACGTGGACGACCCGGCGCGACTGGGTGCCTACGTGCGGGCCCTGGGCGCCATCGCCCGCGAGCACGGAAGCGTCGTCTGGCCCGTGCATCCGCGGACGGCGGCGCGTCTCGATCCCGCCCTCGACCTGCGGGCCCTGGGGATCACGGCGCGTGCGCCCGTGGGGTATCGGGCCTTCCTGGGGCTCCTGGCCGGGGCGTCGGCCGTCGTGACCGACTCCGGCGGCGTGCAGGTCGAGGCGGCTCTCCTGGGGACCCCGTGCGTGGTGGCCCGCGGCGTGACCGAGCACGAGTTGAGCCTCAGCCATGGGGGGGCCGTGCTGGCCGGGGAGGACCCGGCGGCCCTGCCGGCGGCCCTGCCGGAGGCCCTGGCCCAGGTCCTTGCCGCCGGGACGGCCGCCCCCGAGCGCCCGGTGGGCTGGGATGGGCACGCGGCGGCACGGATCGTGGCGGACCTGGCGCGCGGCTTCGCACGGCCGCCGCGCCGGGCCATGCCGACGGACCGCGGCGCCTGACCCCGGACGGCCGAATCGTCGCAACCCCGTTTCTGCTCGCCCTTTGCAGCGTCAGGGCGTACCTTCTCGCACCCTGGGAACTGTGCGCCCGACGGATCCCGTAGAGAACCGGCGCACACACCCGAACTGGAGATGGCATGGCGAAGTACCTCGTGACGGGTGGGGCCGGATTCATCGGCGCAAACATCGTCGAGGCCCTCGTGGCGGCCGGCGACAAGGTCGTCGTCTACGACGACTTCTCGACGGGCTCGAAGAAGAACGTCCAGGACTACAAGCAGACCGACGTGAAGGTGGTGGAGGGGGACATCGCCGACGCGAAGCTCCTTCGCAAGGCCGCCCGCGGCTGCGACTACCTGCTGCACCTCGCCGGACGTGCCGGGGTCGAGGGCTCCGTCAGCGACCCCGAGACGGTGTTGTCCTCGGCGTTCCAGGGCACCCTGAACGCATTGCTGGCCGCACGCGACCTCAAGGTGAAGCGCTTCATCTATGCGTCGTCCAGCGCCGTGTACGGCGAGAGCCCGGTCCTCCCCAAGGAGGAGACGATGCTGGCGTCACCGTTCAACCCGTACGGCGCGGCAGCGCTCGTGTGCGAGGAACTGGCACGCGTCTTCTACGCGACGTACCGGCTGGAAACGGTCTGCCTGCGCCTGTTCAACACGTACGGGCCCCGCCAGGCGATCACCGGGGACTCCGCCGGCGTCGTCGCGCGCTTCAGCTCCTCGATCCTGCGCGGCGACACGCCCGTCGTCTATGGCGACGGCAAGCAGTCGCGTGACTTCGTCTACATCAGTGACGTGGTCGAGGCCTTCCGTCTCGCCTGCACGGCGCCGAAGGCCGAGGGCGAGGTGTTCAACATCGCCTCCGGCAGCCGCATGTCGATCTCCGGGCTCCTCAACTGCTTCACGCAGCTGCTGGACAAGGAGATCATCCCGGAGATGAAGGACGCGCGCGCCTCGGACGTGCGCCACAGTCTCGCCGAGACGGTGAAGGCCCAGGAGGTCCTGGGATACCGTCCGCGGATCGGGATCGCCGAGGGGCTGGCCAAGACGCTGCTCTTCTACAAGAAGGCGCTCGGCAAGGTCATCAAGCGCTAGCCGCGCGCCGCGGACGATTCCCGGGTCGACTACGGCCCGTGCCGGTGGATCCGCAGGCCCTGCTGGCGCGGGGACGCGTGCCAACCGATCCAGGGGGTATGCGCCTCCCCCCGCGCCCCTATCCCACCCTGGTCGCGCTGACGGCGCTCTTCCTGCTCGCGTTCCTGATGCGCACGCCCCTGCTCGGGCTGCCGCTCGAGGGCGAGAGCGCGCGCTTGGCTGGCGCGGCGGACCGGCTTGCCGACGGGGAGGGCGCCTGGTGTCGTGGTCAGGCACCGCTGGTGCCGGCTCTGGTCGCCGGGCTCTCGCGGGGCTTCGGCGTACGCCCCACGCCGGCCCTGCGCTGGCTCGATGCCTTGGCGGCGGCGGCGTTGGCGCCGTTGGCCTGGGCGCTGGCCTTGGCCCTGCGAC
>JARGNS010000539.1 GCA_029213105.1 Planctomycetota bacterium | reverse complement strand
CCGCGGCCGCCGGGGAAGCGCGCCTCGTGCTCGGCTTGATGTCGGGCATGAGCATGGACGGGCTCGACGTGGCACTCGTGCGGCTGACGGGGCACGGCGAGCGGCCGGACGTGGAGCTCCTGGGCGCGAGGACCCTCGGCTACCCGGAGGCCCTGCGGGCGCGCCTGCAGGCGGCGCGCGGCCCCGCGAGCGCCGAGAGTGCGGCCCTGGACACGGAGCTGCCCGAGATCTGGGCCCAGGGGGTGCGCGACTGGCTGGCCGCGGAGGGGGTCGCGGCGGGCGCCATCGCCGGCCTGGGGTCCCACGGCCAGACCCTGTTCCACCGGCCGCGCGTGGACGGCGCGGCGGCCGAGACGCTGCAGGTCGGGCGGGGCGACGTGCTCGCGGCGCGCACCGGCATCCGGACCGTCTGCGACTTCCGCCAGGCCGACATCGTCGCGGGCGGCGAGGGTGCCCCGCTTGTGCCCATGGCCGACTGGATCCTGCATGCCGGCGACACCACGACCGCGTGCAACAACCTCGGCAGCATCAGCAACGTGACCGTGCTGCCGCCCGCGCGGGAGGCGATCATGGCCTTCGACACCGGGCCCGCCAACATGCTCATCGACGCGTTCGCCCGGCGTATCGATGGGCGCATCGATCGGGACGGGGCCCTCTCCGCCCAGGGGACGATCGACGAGGACGTGCTCCTGACGCTGTACGTCCAGCGCGCCGGCTGGCTCGCGCAGCCACCGCCCAAGAGCGCGGGCTATGGCACCTTCGGCCCGCAACTCGTCGACTTCGTGCTCGCAGAGCACCCCGACGCCCGCGCGCACGACCTGGTGCGCACGGCCGTGGAGTTCACGGCGCGGACGTTGAGCGAGGCCTACGCCCGCTTCGTCTTGACGCGTTTCCCGGATCTGCAGCGCGTGCGCTTCAGTGGTGGCGGTACGCGCAACCCCACGCTCATGCAGGCGATCCGCGTGCACCTTGCGGGGCTCGGCGTTGCCGTGGAGGTGATCGAGGGCGAGCTGAACGACGCCAAGGAGGCCGTGGCGTTCGCCCTGCTGGCCGACCGGACCCTGCGTGGGCTGCCCGGCAACGTGCCCTCGGCGACGGGCGCCGAGCACGCCGTCGTGCTCGGGCGCGTGCACGAGCCGGACCCCGCCGCAGGAGCCTCGCGTCAGACCCGCGCATCCGCCCCGCGCGGTTGGAGGACGCCGAGGGCATCACGCGCTGCCACGTCGGGGGCTGGAAGGTCCACTACCGCGGGATCCTGCCCCAGGCGTACCTGGATGCGATCGACTTCGACGAGCGGCTCGCCGCACGCAAGAAGATGCTCGTCGCCAGTCCGTGGCCCGGGAGCCGGAACTGGGTGGTGGAAGAAGAGGGCGTCATCCGGGGCTGGGCCTCGGCCGGGGCGTGCCGGGACGAGGACCTGGCCGCGCCCGAGGGCGCGCCGCCCCCGGACGTCGTCCACGAGCTCTACGCGATCTACGTCGATCCGGACCTCGTCGGGCATGGGTATGGCCGTGCGTTGATGCAGCACTGCGTCAGGCAAGCGCGCACGGCGGGCCACCGCGAGATGGTGATGTGGGTCCTGACGGGCAACGAGCGCGCGCGCCACTTCTACGCGGCGGCCGGGTTCGTTCCGGATGCGCGGCGGCCCGCCACGCCCTTCCGTGACACGGGACAGACCAAGATGCGGCTCTGGCGGGCCTTGGGGCCCTCGTAGAAGTCCCCGGGACGCCGCGGCGCCTCTCCGGCGTCCGAGGGCATGGATAGGGAGGTCGCATGCCGAAGCGCACGATCCTGATCGTTCTCCTGGCCTGGGCCGTGACCAGCGCGGGCTTCGTGAGTCCGCGGCGTCTCGTGGACTCCGGCCCCGTCGCCGACTGCCGCGAGTTCATGGTGATGACGGTGCGGCTCGCACTCATCCTGCTCCTCGCCGGCCTGGCCACGGCGTGTGTCCACGTCCACATCGACGAGGCGGGCCTCGAGAAGCTCGAGCGCTTCGCCGAGGAGTCCGAGGCCGCGGCGCGCGCACGGCAGTACATCGTCGTGCGCGGCACGCCGCTCGAGGAGACCGACGAGGGGCATCGCCAGATCCTGCTCGAGAGCAGCCTCGTACGCGTCCCGGGTGAGGCGCCCATCCAGGCGCTTGCGACGGCCGAGTCCTACCCCTCCGAGGGGCCCGGGCGGGTCTGGCTGGGCGGCCAGCAGGCCCCCGATGCCAGCTTCGGCCTGCGCGCCCACGTCCTCGAGATGCCCAGCATCGTCACGCGGGACGGCGAGGAGGCGAATGCGCACATCGGCATGCAGGCACCGCACGGCCCCAGCGGCGACTCCCACGAGCTCTCGCTGGCCCCCGTCCTGGACGGGGAGGTCCTGCAGATCACGGTGGGGTTCGTCGGCCGCGAGGCGCAGGCGATCGTGCGCGCCGTGCCGGAGACGGTGGTCCGGGGGCCTGCGGGCCGCGTCTGGATCTTCGAGGTGGTCCCGGCGCCCGTCGGGGTGCCCGGCCGGTAGGGGGCCCCGGCCGCGAGGGTCCCCGGCCGCGAGGGTCTCCGGCCACCATGGCCCTGCGCCCGTGGGGGGGCGCTCTGCTACCGTCCGGCCGTGACGTCGAGCCAGCCCATCTCCGTCCCCCTCGAGGTGCTGCCGCACGCCGAGGGC
>JARGNS010000538.1 GCA_029213105.1 Planctomycetota bacterium | reverse complement strand
GCGTGGCGACCTGCACCGCCTGGCAGCTCGTCAGGCCGAGGGCCTGGGCCGTGCCCGTGCCGTCGGCACCACCGACGACCCGGAACTCGCCCTCTTCCGAGGCGCAGTGTTGGTACATGAACGAGTTCACCTGCAGGCCGAGGTCCAGATACCAGTAGTCGCCCGCGACGTCGGTCGCATCCCCGGCGGGCTGCTGGGAAGCGCCGAGCATCGAGTCGTAGCCCGTGTCGTCTGCGAACTGGGAATCGAGCGCCAGGAGGGCATCGTCGAGGCTGCCCGCGCCGAGAGCCTCGCTCACATCCGCTGCGGCGACGTAGCCGTTGAGGGTGATCACGTCGGCGGGCGAGACGTTGCCGAGGTCGTTGCCGTCCGACGTCAAGGTCTCGAGGACGAACTCCGAGAGCGGGCTGATCGTGACATGCTCGGACACGACCTGGCCGCGCATGTCGCCTGCGGCGAGGCGTACCAGCACCACGAGCTTCGCGTTCAGGTCCGTCCCGGGCGGCAGCGTCAGCTTCCAACTGCCCGTGAGGCTGGCCATGACGGAGTTGATGGGCGCGCTGCCTACGAGCGCGCCGCTGTCATCGACTTCCCACAACTCGACCGTCGCGTTCGGCACGGGTTCGAGTACCGCCGTCGGTACGTTCGTCGCGAGCTTGCCCGTGAGCATCGGGTTGTCCGGCACGGGCTGCAGGGCATCGCCCGTGATCTCGAGACCGGCAGGCGTGGGCGGGGCGGGCGGACTCCCACCACCACCGCCGCCGCAACCGGCGAGGGCGAGTGTCATGCCGAGGATCAGGACCGCGGTCGCGACCCACAAGATGCGCTGTTGGTTCATCACCACCTCCTAGGCCGTCCGCCACCCCATGGCATCCGGCACACGGGTGGAGTCGCAACGGGTGTGCCGAAGGTCGGCGTTCGTCGCAACTCCAGTCCAGCCAAGGGCTCACTGCGGCTGCGGGTTGGTCCGCAGCGTTCGCGGCGGGGGGAATCCCGCAGGGCTGCGGGGCCGGTCTGGGGTTCAGTCCGCAGCCTGCGGGCGAAACCCACCGGCGCCGATGCGGTAGGGTCAGGTACCCCTTCGGAGCTTCCCGCATGAACAACCCGCTCGTCGTCGTGGCCTTGCTTCTCGCTGTCGGTGCGGCCGGCGTGGCCGGCTACGCCGCCACGCGCGAACCCGCCGCCGGGGGAGACGTCGATGCGCGCCTGCTCGCGGTGGAGGACCAACTCTCGCGCGTCGAGGCGGAACTCGGCGCGCTGCGCGCGGCCAGCCGCCCGCCGCCGTCGCTGATGGGCTTGAGCCCCACGGCGGAGGATCCGGCGGTCGGGGCGGCACAGCGCGCAGCCGCCGAGGCGGCTGCGGCCGCGACGCAGGAGCCCCTGGTGATCGAGGAGGGGGCGAAGGCGGAGGCCCTGCGTGAGCTCGTGAACGAAGCCGTCGAGAAGAAGGCCGCCCAGATGCGCGCCATGCGCGAGAAGAAGCCGAGCCTCGACTCGTTCGCCGCCGTGCTCGAACTCGACGAGGCGCAGCGCGAGAAGGTGGCGCGCGACGTCGTGGCCAGCCAGCAGGAGATCCGCACGCTCCTCGAGATCCCCGCCGAGGACGGCACCGTCTTCCTGGACGAGCTCGTGGACATCCTCGCGGGCGGCATCGCGCAGCCCGGCTCGGGCAAGGAGCGCGGCGCAGCCCTCTTCGGGCGGCTGATGAGCGAGAAGGTGCCCGGCACCGACGAGACCTACGCGGCGCAGGCCGAAGCGGTGAAGGCGCGACTGCGCACGTCCTTCCAGCGCGACTTCAGCACCACCCAGTACGCCACGTTCGAGGCGTGGCGCATGGACCCGACCGAGATCAAGGACATCCCCGGGAGTCCGTGGAAGGATCTCGAAGGGCGCGTGCTCGAGCGGGCCCGCGCGCTCGGGGCCAAGCTGCCCGGCGACGACGGTCCGAAGTAGGGGCTGCTACGGGCCTGCGCGGGAGCGCGGACCGCGGTCGGGGTTGAGCGTCTCGGGATGATCGGGGTTGCGCAGCTCGCGCACGATCACCGGCGTCACCGCCAGCACGAAGAGCCCTCCCAGGATCGCCAGCACCGCATCGCCGCCGGCAACCAGGGCCACGCCGAGCAACAGCGCGTCCACGCCCGCCAGCAGGGCCGTCGGCAGTGCTTGGCCTCGAACGCGGGGCCAGAGCCACGCATGGACCAGCGCGACGAGGAGCAAGGCGACGACGAGGGACTTCATGGGCTGGTTCTCCGTTGCCACAAGCAATCGCAGATGGCGTGCCGAACATCGGTCGAGGAGGGCCAGCCGTTCCGTCCGCGGTCGGCTTGGGCGAACAGGAGGGCGCGTGGCACGTCCTTCGAAATCGTCCCGGGTTCGTCCGCTCCGGCCGGAGCGCTGGTGCTTGCGTGGATCCGGCGTTGTCTTGCCCTATACTCCGGCGCATGGGTGCTGGGGGGTACCCAAGAAGGCCTGCGATGCTCGTGACCTCCGGGTCCGGCATCTCGCGCCGCGTTCTCAGGAATGCGGCGCCGGGTCTTCGCCTGGCGCGGAGGGGAGGACGCGACCGAGTTCGTCGAGAGACGTACTCGGCAACCTCGTCCTCTCCCTCCCGCCGCTTTTCTCTTCGAGGTCCCTCCCGCCGCTTTTCTCTTCGAGGTC
>JARGNS010000537.1 GCA_029213105.1 Planctomycetota bacterium | reverse complement strand
CTACGCCGTTGAAGATGCCGCCGACCTGCCCGACGAACGTCGAGCTGCGGCCGGGCGTGACCGACAGCGACTTCGAGGTGCCGGCACCGACGCTGAAGCCGGCGATGGCCGGGCCGGCCGTCACCTCGACCGAGCGCTCCACGTTGATGGACAGGACCTCCTCGTCAGCCTCTTCCTCCTCGATCGACAGCTCCAGCGTGCCCACCGCGTTGCCGGTCTGGCCGACAGTGATGGTGCGCTTGGTTGCCAGGCCGCGGCCGTTGCCGGTCGCCACCTCCATGGCCGAACGCGTGGGGTAGGAGCTGAGATCACCTGCGGGCGGCAGCACCGAGTCCAGGTTCGGCTTGTCGCCGACCACCACCCGGTTGAACTGCTCCAGGGTCGTCTGCGCCGTGATCGCTCGGCGCGGCAGCGCCACCGACACGATCTGTCCGACCTGCTCCGGGTCGGGGTGCGACAGCACGGTGTACTCGTAGACATCGACGGGAAGCGTCGAGAAGATCACCAGGTTGGTGAGTCCGTCACGCTCGGTGTAGACGTTGGAGTAGGTGACCTTCTCGGCCGTGTTGTAGCGCTTCGACTTGAGCTTCTCGAGCGAGGTCGAGATCGTCTGCTTCACCTCGACCTCGATTCCCTGGCCGAAGGCCTTGAAGCCGGCCTTGGCACCGACCCAGACGCTCGAGGAGATGCTCGCACCGAAGGTCGAGCCGCTGCCCTGGCTGCTGCCGACGCCCCAGGCCGTCATGTTGGCCGCCAGGTTCTGGCCGATGCCCTCCTTGCCGGGCGCCGCGGCCAAGACCGCGTGGATGACCGGCTCGGTGAAGACGAGCTTGCGCTTGCTCGGCGTGTAGCGCAGCGAGATGCTGTCCTTGTCTACGTTCGGCAGCAGCAGGACGGGGTGGCCGCCCTGGACCTGCAGGTCCTGCATCGTCCGCTCGTCCCGCGTGATCTGGCCGTTGCGGCCGAAGCTCCAGGGTGTGTTGGTGCCGGGCACCATGCTGTAGACCGACACCTGCTGGATGCCCTCGTGGGCGACCACGATGTCGTCACGACCATCACCCGTCACATCGCCGGTTGCGATGGCCGCCACGGCGGGGGTGAAGTGCGCGGCGTCCAGGGCCGGGTTGAGCAGGGTGGTGTCCTGCATGGTGCCGCGAATCGAGATGTGCCGGGCGTGGAACTCGGCGCTGCCGTCGTCGGGTGCCTCGAAGCCCAGCAGGTACTGGTTCATCTGGAACTCGGGGCGGCCGATGCCGTCGGCGTTCAGGGCGTTGGCCTGGACCGTGTGGCGCTGGCGATCGTGCTTCGAGCGGTCGTTGTCACCCTGCAGCCAGCTGTGCTTGAAGGCCTTGGCGCCGATCGCCTCCAGGCCCTGGACCTCACCGCTCTTCAGGCGGCGCAGGCCGTCGCGCATCATCATCACGTACTGCGTGACGAGCGGGCGGCGGCCGTCGTCGAACTGCTTGTCCGCTTCCTCGGACTCCAGTGCGGCCGTGTTCGGCGCGCCCATGTCGAGCATGCCGCCGAGGGCGATCTCGCCCATCATGTCGTCGTCGAAGTCGGCGATGGACACGTCGGCGAAGACCGCCTTGTAGTCAACGTTCTCGATGACGTTCTCATCGGTGCGCGGATCGAGGACCAGCTCAAACGAGCGGCCGGTGACGGCCTCGCCGTCGATCAGGGCCTGCTGCCCGGAGGCGGCATCGTCGTACACGAACCAGCGGGCTTCGGCCGTCTCGTTCTGGCTGGCGTCCACCCAGAGCTCGTTGAGGACCACGGCCAGCTCTTCACCGCCGTCACGGTCCAGGTTGCCTGCCGCCATGGCGAGGATCGGGGCGTGCTCGCCCTCGTGCTTGTCGGTCTGCAGGGGGAGCGACTTCTCGAGCTCCGGGCGCAAGGCCCAGCCCTCATCGCCGAGGGCGGCGAAGCGGAGCGTCACGGCCCCGGGTCCTTCGCTGGCGATCGCGAGGCCCTCGAAGCCCTTGCCGTCCAGGTCGATGGCCTCGAGCGCCACGCTGTTCGCACCGGCGTCCGCGCAGAGCTCCACCTCGCTCGAGGCGTGGCCCTGGGACTTGTCGTCCATCATCGAGAGGATGACTCGGCCGTCGTGCAGGCGCACGCTGACGACCTCGTCGATGCCGTCGCCGTCCACATCGGCGGCGACCGTGGCGCGCTTGGCGCGCGAGAGGAGGGCGCGGGTGTTGCGTCCGCGGTGGGCGCGGCCCTCGGTCTCGCCCTCGGCCTCCTGGGCGAGGAGGTCGGGCACGATGCGTGCCTCACCCCGCAGCAGCGGGTGCAGGCCCTGGGTCGTGAAGTCGTCGACGAGCACGGCGTCGTTGCTCGTGTCGACCATGCCGGCGAGGCCGGCGGCATAGAGCTCGGCGCGCACGGCCGGCTGCCAGCGGGCACCGAAGGGGCCGAAGCTCTCCGGCAGCTCCGTGCCGTCCTCGTCCAGGCGATTGCCCTTGTCGAGGTTGATGTTGAGGCGCTCGAGCGACTCGGCGAGGCTGCCGGGCGCCGGCTGGTCCTGGTCCTCGTCCTGCTGGGGGCGCTCATCGCCGCCACCGGAGAGACCGGGGCCGTCCGACCCGTCGTTGGCGGAGCTCTCGGGGATCTCGTCGGCGAGGTAGGTGGGGACATCCTCGCTGCCCTGCGAGCCGCAG
>JARGNS010000536.1:1714-2682 GCA_029213105.1 Planctomycetota bacterium | reverse complement strand
TGCCCACCTTCGGCGTGGGCAAGGATCTGTCGCGCCGGGAATGGGGCGCGGTGTTTCGCCAGATGCAGGGCCATGACCTGATCCGCCCGAACCCGGACCGTCACGGCGCGCTGACAATGACCGACGCCGCCCTGCCGATCGAGGCGCAGGCCGAGCCCTCCCGCGAGCCCGCGGCCCCGCCGCCGAGCACGCCGGAGCCGATCGAGGACGCGACGCCGAGCGAGGCGCCGGCGGATGCCGCGGTCACGGAGGCGCCGACCACCGAGGCGCCGGTCGGCGAGGCTCCGGCTGCCGAGGCCCCGGCCCCCGAGACGCCCACCCGCGACGCGGTGTCGGCGGACGCGCCCACGGACGACGCACCGGCCGACGCACCGGCCGACGCCGTGACCACGGACACGCCCGCGGACGACGCACCGGCCGCGGCGGCGCAGGCCGCTGAGGGCGCCGCCGGCGCCGCCCCCGCCAAGGCGAAGAAGAAGAAGAAGGCCGCCAAGAAGAAGGCCAAGCGCCGGCCGCCGCCGAAGGCACCGGAGCGCCCGCTCACCCCGGAGCAGCAGACCCAGGCACGGGAGCAGGCCCTCACGCGCCTCGCCGCCGAGCTGAAGGGCAAGCCGGACACCATCCGCGCCACCCTCGAGCGCCTCGAGGGCGGTACGTCCCTCGCGTTCCTCGCCCGATTCCGTCGCGGCGAGACCGGCGGCATGGACGAGGCCCGCCTGCGGACCCTGCTGGCGGCATGGCAGGAGATCCTCGAGGAGGAGCAGCGCCGCGTGCGCATCCAGGCCCTGCTCGTGAAGCGCAGTGGCTTCGACGACGCCACGGCCGAGCGCCTCGCCAAGGCCCGCTCCGTCGCGGAGATGGACGACCTCGCAGCGCCGTACCTCCCCGTGATGGCAAGCCGCGCCACCGTGGCCCGCGGGCAAGGGCTCCAGGGGCTCGCCGATGCCATCCGAGCCGCCACCGACGAG
>JARGNS010000536.1:0-1704 GCA_029213105.1 Planctomycetota bacterium | reverse complement strand
AGCCATCCCTCCGAGATGCTCAGCATCGACGACGAAGTCGAGGTCAAGATCCTCAAGTTCGATCGCGATTCCGAGCGCATTGCGCTGGGCCTCAAGCAGAAGACTGAGAGCCCCTGGAAGAAGATCGAAGAGCGCTACCAGCCGAGCATGAAGGTGCGCGGCGAGGTGGTGAACGTCATGTCCTACGGTGCCTTCGTGAAGCTCGAAGAGGGGCAGACCGAGATCGACCCGACCGCGCTGGACGCGGCCCTCGGCGGCGCACGCGACATCCTGGCCGAGGACCTCGGCCTGGACGCGGCCCTGCGCGCCAACCTGCGGGACCTCTACCGCAAGCAGGGCGTGCTCACCGTGTCCGCCCGGAGTGACAAGCGCACCGACGGCAAGAAGGAGGGCGGCGCCAAGAACGCCCTCATCGGCTACAAGGTCAAGGTCGCGAAGATCCCGCCGATCAAGGTGCTGGCCATCCGTCGCGCCGAGAAGCAGCGTGCGGCCGTCGCCTCGATCGAGCCGCCGGAAGAGGCGGCGCTGAAGGTCGTGCACGCCAAGGCCGTCCCCGCGAACAACCCGCACGCGGGCTTCCTGCGTGCCGCCGCCGAGGATGGGTACCGCCGGATCCTCAAGCCCCTGTTCCAGAACGAGATCCGCGTCGGCATCAAGCGTCGTGCGGACGAGCACATCATGGAGCAGTACGAGCGCACGCTACGCAACCTGCTGCTCGGCCCCTACGCGGGCCGGCGGCGCGTCCTGGGTCTCCGTCCCGACGTGATGCAGGGCCACCGCTGGTGCGCCATCGACGAGCACGGCAAGGCGGCAAGCTCCGGCACGCTCCCCCACGAGCCGACCGCCGGCCGCGAGGCCTGCCTGACCGAGCTCACCGACATCCTCACGACCTACGAGATCTCGGCCATTGCCGTCGGGACGACCGGCGGGCGGGCCGACGCCCTGGCCCTGGCCAAGGATGCGGCCGGCTTGATGGAGACGAAGATCGACGTGGCCGAGATCTTCGACGGCGGCACGCGCGCCCTCGAAGCCATGGGCCCGGTGGAGTTCGAGAACCACCTCACCGTGGGCGCGGAGTGCCGTGGCGCCCTGTCGCTCGCCCGTCGCTTCCAGGATCCGCTCTCCGAGCTGGTCACGATCGACCCCAAGGCCCTCGCGCTTGGCCCCCACATGCACGACGTGCACCAGGGCCGTCTGCGCCAGACCCTCGATCAGGTCGTCGAGTCCTGCATCGCCCACGTCGGGGTCGACCCGAACGTCGCCAGCAAGGAGTTGCTGGAGCGCGTCCCGGGCTTCAACCGCAAGGTCGCCGCGGCGTTCCTCGCCTGGCGCGAGCAGGCCGGGCCGCTGTCCCAGACGGCCGGCCTGGCACCGATCGAAGGCGTCGGCCCGGAGGCCGCCGAGCAGGCCGTCGGGTTCTTGCGCCTCGCCGCTGCCGAGGATCCCCGCGATCGCTCGCAGCTGCACCCGGAGCAGTACGAGGTCCTGGATCGCATGGCCGAGCAGGCCGGCACCGACGTCGCGACGCTGTTCGCCGACGCCAACGCCCGCAAGCGCGTGGACCTGGGCAAGCTCGCCAGCGGCGGCACGCCGCAGGCGCTGCTCAAGTACGCGCTGTTCCAGGCCACCGCCGGCACGCGCGATCCGCGCCCGACCTTCGCCCAGCCGATCCCGCCCCCGGAGGGCATCGACCTGCAGGCGCTG
>JARGNS010000535.1 GCA_029213105.1 Planctomycetota bacterium | reverse complement strand
GCCCCCGGCGTTGCCGAGGCCCTGGCCCAGGGGGCCGGTCGTGGTCTCGACACCCGGCACCTCGCCGTACTCCGGATGGCCCGCGGCCCGGCTGCCCCACTGGCGGAACGCGATGATGTCGTCCAGGGGCAGGTCATAGCCCGTGAGGTGCAGCATGGCGTACTGCAGCATGCTGGCGTGACCGCAGGAGAGGACGAAGCGATCACGGTCGGCCCACTCGGGCGCCGCGCTGTCGTACTTCATCACGCGCGTCCACAGGGCGTAGGCGAGCGACGCCAGGCCCATGGGCGTGCCCGGGTGGCCACTGCGCGCCTTCTGGACAGCGTCCATGGAGAGCGTCTTCACCGTGTTGATGGTCTTGCACGCGATGGCAGCGGGATCGTCTGACACGGGCTCGGCTCCCTGGGCAAGGATCTTCGAAGTCACGTCGGGCATGCGGGCCCTCCCTCGGCCGGATCCTACCCCGACCCGCCCCCCGCCTTCGGAGCGGGCCCGCTAGCGGCCGTCGGAGGGCGCTCCGCCTCCACCACCGGTCACGGGCGGCATCATCGGGATGATCGGCTTGCGGGTCGTCCGCTTCAGGAAGAGGATCGCGAAGCAGGTCTGGGTGATCTTGGACTCGGTGGCATCCGCCGGTCGGACCGTGCCATCCGGCTCCTTCCAGCCCCCGTTCTTCTCCTGGGCACCGAGGAGGTGCTCACCGCCCTCGCGGTACCAGTCGTGCTTCCCGAACCAGCGGGTCCCGACCTTCAGCCCCGCGCGTTCCAGGCCGTACAGGTAGTAGTAGTGCCACTGCGAGGCCCCGCCGGGCGTCGGGTTCTCCTCGACGCTGAAGTTGTCGCCGAGCCAGGCCATGCCCGAGATCAGGCCCTTGTCGATACGACCGCGCAGGGCGGGATCGAGCTTCTTCTGGAGCCACAAGTGCTCCTTGCACATGGCAAGGCAGGTGACGCCCGCCGCCGTCATGGAGCCTGTCGGGAGCTCGGTGTCCGCGGGCAGGTACGTCCACGGGCGTGCCAGGGTCTCCCCCACGGCCGTGAACCGTGCCGGCTTGTCGAGGCCCGGCTCCCACGCCTCGTTCTCGATCCAGATCGGCGTGTCGAGGCCATCCTTGTCCTGCTCGCGTAGGACGTGCTCGGCGGCGTTCCTCCACGTCTCGGGCGGCGCCTTGATCCCGCAACGCGCCGCCGCGTCCAACGCAAGCAGCGCGTACTGCGTGTTCGAGAGATCCGTCTCGGCGTCGGGTGCGGCCAGCGGATTGCCCGGGTAGCGCCAGCCGCCCGATCCCTTGACCTGGTTGTTGATGATGAAGCTCACCAGCTCCTGGATCCACTTGCGGATCGAGCTGGGGTACTTGCACTTGGTCGGCTTCGGCGGAATGACGTTCCCGTAGCGGTCCTTCTTCAGCTTGTTCTTGGCCTCGTGCCCCGGGTTGTAGAGCGCGTCGAGGGCCATGATGAGGGTCGCCGCCGTGTAGACGGTGAGCTTGCCCGAGCCCTTGAGGTTCAGACCGCCCTCGCCGCTGTAGTGCCCCCGGCAGAAGTTGAGGCACGAGGTGATGGCCTTGTCCTTGGGCTTCGCACCGCCGTGGGCGAGCGTCAGGATGACGAGCGCATCGAGTCCCACCTCCATGATGTTGTAGGTGCGCGGCCCGAGGGAAGCTTCCATCCTTGCGCTGCTGCGTTCGCAGCCACGCCAGCCCGCGCGCGATGCCCTTGGTCACGCGGTCGTCGAAGTCCGCCTGGGCCTGCGCAAGTTCCGCGCGGGCCTGCGCGACCTTTGCCTTGCGTGCGGCACGATCGGCCTCGTCCTCGGCGTGCGCGCGTCCCGCGCCCAGGGCCAGCAGGCCCAGCAGGCCCAGCAGCGCGAGTGCCGCTCCCATCGTCGTCGTCCGCATGCTGCCTCCCGTGCGAAGCGCCCAGGGTAGCAAGTCTCAAAACGAAGAAAGGCCCGGCGCTCGACGTTTCCGTCGGGCGCCGGGCCTCGAGAGGCTACGGCCTTGCGGGGCTACGGCCTTGCGGGGCTACTGCCCTGCTGGCTACGTGCCTGCTGGCTACTTGCCGGCGGGGGCGACACCGAGGTCGATGTCGCCGGCCTCGGTGGCGTCAGCCTTGGCATCGCCATCGACGTCGGCGGCCGGTGCGGCGTCCGGGACGTCGCAAGCCTCGTTGCGGCGCCACTCCCAGCGGCAGGGCGCGACCTGACGGCGCTTGGTGACGGTCTTGTACTCGGCCGGGATCGGCGTGCACTTCCACTCGCCGGGCTTGACGAGCACCTTCTCCATGACCGTCTTGTACTCGGGCGCGATGTTCTCGGTCTTGGTGGAGGCGGGCTTCACCATGACGCGACGCGTGACGTCCTTGAACTGCGCGGGAATCTCGACGAGCTTCCAGCAGTCGCCCTGCTTCTCACCCTCGCCAAGCCCGTCGGGCTCGCAGGGGATCTTCTTCCAGACGGTGCGGGCCGGGCACGTCTGCACGCGCTCGGTCTTGTCCTCGTACTCGGCGGGAATGCAGATCTTCTTGCAGCGCGCGGGCGTGCAGCAGACCTTCTTCTCGCGCTCTTCGTACACGGGCTCGATCCAGTCACGCTTGGTGCTGGCCGGCTTGCAGCAGGACTTCTCTTCGTAGTCCTCGTACTGGGCCGGGATCAGGACGCGGCACCAGGCCTCGCCAGCCTTGGCCTCG
>JARGNS010000004.1:6944-25831 GCA_029213105.1 Planctomycetota bacterium | reverse complement strand
GGGGTGGGGGGGGGGGCCGCCTCGGGCGGGGGCGCCTCGGGGGGCGTGGGCCTCTCGTCGTCCCGTCCGCAGCCGAGCAGGCCGGCGAGGCCGAGGCCGGCGAGCAGCAGAAGGGCAAGGGGGATGGCGCGGGGCATGGGGGCGATCGTACGGGTAGGCTGCGCGCCATGCGGTTGCGCACCCAGGACGGACGAACACTTTGGCTCGGCTACGGGATGAACGTGCATCCCGGCGGCGACGCCCGCAGCACCATCGAGGCCATCCACACGACGGTCGTGCCGCTGAAGGCGCAGCTGGGGGTGACGGGACCCTTCGGGCTCGCCGTGCGCTGGAGTGCAGCCGGGGTCCGGCAGCTCCTGCACGACACGGCCGTCTTCGACGAGCTCGCGGCCCTGATGCGCGACTACGACCTGCGCGTGTTCACGGGCAATGCCTTCGTGCATGGCGACTTCCATGGGCGCGCGCTCAAGGACGAGGTCTACCGGCCGGATTGGGACGACCCCGCCCGGGTTGCGTACACGCTCGATTTCGCGCGCGTCCTCGCACGCCTCGCCGACGCCGGCGTGGCGGCCGACGGGGGCCTGTCGCTCTCCACGAGCCCCCTCTCGTGGAAGGGCTGGTGGCCGGAGGGCGGCGAGGGCTGCTCGGAGGGCTCCGTCTTCACCCTCGCCGAAGCCCTGGGCGGTCTGCAGGAACTGGAGGCGTCGACGGGCGTGCGCGTGCGCCTCGCCCTCGAGCCCGAGCCGGGCTGCACCCTCGAGCGCACGGAGGAGCTGTTGGCGTGGTTCGGCATGCTGGACCAGCTGTCCGGAGGCCCGGACTTCCAGGACGGTCGCAAGCCGTACCTCGGCGCCTGCTACGACGTGTGCCACCAGGCCGTCGAGTGGGAGGACGCGGAAGCGAACCTGCGTGCGATCCACGCGGCCGGGATCCCCGTCGCCAAGCTGCAGGCCTCCTGCGCGCTGGAGCTGCCCGACCCGAACGACGAGGCGGGCCGCGCGGCCCTGGCGCGCTTCGACGAACCCGTCTACCTGCACCAGGTGGGGGCGCGCGACGCCGACGGCAGGCTGCACATCGCCCGCGACCTGCCGGACGTCCTCGACGATCCCGCCTGGCGCGCGCGCGGGCCCTGGCGCAGCCACTTCCACGTGCCGGTCTTCCGCGACGAGCTGGTGGGGGGGCTGCGCACGACCCAGCCCGAGCTGGAGCGCGCGCTGCGTCTGGCGGCGAACGAGCCGATCACGGACCACATCGAGGTCGAGACCTACACCTGGGACGTGCTGCCCGAGGCCGAGAAGGAGGCGGGCTCGGGCTTCGACCTCGTCGACGCGCTGGAGCGGGAGCTGCGCTGGGTCCTGGGCGTCCTCGCCGAGGAGGGGGTCCATCCCCTGGACGGCCCCCGCGGAGACCCTGCATGAGCATCGAGACCAGTCTCATCGTCGTCAGCGACCGGGCCTCGACGGGCGCGCGCGAGGACGGCACGGCCGAGCAGCTGCGCCCGGTGCTCGCCGCGGCCGGCTTCGCGCTCGTGGACGTGCTCGTCGTGCCGGACGAGCGCGACGCCATCGGGGGCGCCATCCGCACGGCGGCCGAGCGCACCCCGCTCGTCCTGACCACCGGGGGCACCGGCATCAGCGACCGCGACGTCACGCCGGAGGCCACCCGCGCCGTGCTCGACTTCGAGATCCCGGGGCTGGGCGAGGCCATGCGGGCCGGCAGCCTGGCCTTGACCATCCACGCCGTCGGCAGCCGGGCGACCGCCGGCGCCCTGGGCCGGGCGATCGTCGTGAACCTCCCGGGCCGTCCCAAGGGGGCCGTGGAGTGCTTCGGCTTCGTCGCCAAGGCCCTGCCGCATCTCGTCGCGGTGCGGCGTGGACCCGTCGAGGACGCGAGCCACGGGACCCAGGACGCCTAGGCGCGCCGAAACGGGCAACAAAGAGGCGTACGCGGCCCCTCCGCCTTCCGTGGACCCCTCAAGGCCAGCCCCCTACAGTGGGCGGCTCCCATGAGTGAATCCACCCCCTACGCGCCTTCCCACCCCGTGCGGTTCGTCACCGCGGCCGCCCTCTTCGATGGCCATGACGCCGCCATCAACATCATGCGGCGCATCCTGCAGGATTCCGGGGCCGAGGTCGTCCACCTCGGACACAACCGCTCCGTGCGGGAGGTGGTCGAGACCGCCATCCAGGAAGACGCCCAGGGCATCGCGATCTCGTCCTACCAGGGCGGGCACAACGAGTACTTCCGCTACATCCTCGAACTCCTGCGCGAGGGCGGGGCACCCCACATCCAGGTGTTCGGCGGTGGCGGCGGCGTGATCGTCCCCGAGGAGGTGACCGCGCTGCACCAGGATGGCGTGGCCCGCATCTTCACGCCCGAGGACGGCCGCCGGCTGGGCCTGCAGGGCATGATCGACCGCATGCTCGAGGCCACGGACTGGCTGCCGCCGAGCGACCTCGACGTGCAGTCCAGCGAGCTGCCCGCTCTCGATACGTCCGACGGCCGCATGCTGGCCCAGTGCCTGACCGTGGCCGAGCGCGAGGGCTTCGGCGGCACGCCGATGGGCCTGGCCCTGCGGGCCGCCGTCGATGCGATCCCCCAGAACGAGCGCACCCCCGTCATCGGCGTCACGGGCACCGGCGGCGCGGGCAAGTCCTCCCTCGTCGACGAACTCTGCCTGCGGTTCCTCGAGTCGAGCGAAGACGCCAAGATCGCCGTGCTCAGCGTGGACCCGTCGCGTCGCAAGACCGGCGGCGCCCTGCTGGGCGACCGCATCCGCATGAACTCGCTGCCGCATCCGCGGGCCTACATGCGCAGCTTCGCCACGCGCGGTGCGCAGGGTGAGCTCTCCGAGGCCACCGAGGATGCCGTCCGCTTCTGCCGCCTTGCCGGCTTCGACTGGATCGTCCTGGAGACGTCCGGCATCGGGCAGGGCTACACGGAGATCACCGAGCACAGCGACATCTCGCTGTACGTGATGACGCCCGAGTACGGCGCCGCCTCCCAGCTCGAGAAGATCGGCATGCTCGACTACGCCGACCTCGTGGCCGTGAACAAGTTCGATCGGCGCGGTGCGGAGGATGCCCTGCGCGACGTGCGCAAGCAGGTCCGCCGCAACCGCAAGGCCTTCGAAGTCGCCGATGAGGACCTTCATGTCTACGGGACCGTCGCGAGCCGCTTCTGCGACCGTGGCGTCGATGATCTCTTCCGTGCGCTGGCCCTGCAGGTGGGGGCGCTTGGCGGCCGTCAGCCGTCCCTGCAGTTGCCGCCCTCCGCCGGCGAGCGCAACGGGCAGGAGCCGTCGGGCCCGATCATCCCGGCCGACCGGGCTGGCTACCTCGGTGAGATCGCACGCAGCTGCCGCGACTATCGCACCTGGGCCGACGAGCAGGCCGTGCTCGCGCGCGACGTCGCGCACCTCACCGCGGCGCTGGATCTCGTCGAGGACGAGGCGGCGAAGCCCGGCATCGAGGAGGCCCTCGAGCGCGCCATGCGTCGCCAGGATCCGCGCGCCCGCGGCATGCTGGAGGCCTGGCCGGCGCTGAAGTCCAAGTACGGCGGCGATGAGGTCATCTACCAGGTCCGCGGCCATGCCCTGACGGCGCGCGCCTCCACGACCTCGCTGTCGGGCACGCGCATCCCCAAGGTCACCCTGCCGGATACGGACGAGCCCGGCGCCGTGCTGCGCTTCCTCTGCCTCGAGAACGTGCCCGGCGAGTTCCCGTACACCGCCGGCGTGTTCCCGTTCAAGCGCGTCGATGAGGATCCCAAGCGCCAGTTCGCCGGCGAGGGCACCCCCGCGCGTACGAACAAGCGCTTCCACTACCTGTCGGAAGGCACGAGCGCCACGCGCCTCTCCACGGCCTTCGACTCGGTCACGCTCTACGGCGAGGACCCGCACCTGCGCCCGGACATCTACGGCAAGATCGGCGAGAGCGGCGTGAGCATCTGCACGCTCGCCGACATGCGCATCCTCTACGGCGGATTCGATCTCTGCGATCGCAACACGTCGGTCTCGATGACCATCAACGGCCCGGCGCCGATCATCCTCGCGATGTACCTCAACGCGGCCATCGATCAGCAGGTCGAGGGCTTCGCCGAGGAGAACGGTCGTCAGCCCACCGATGAAGAGTGGGACGGCATCCGCGACCGCACCTTGATGATGGTGCGTGGCACGGTGCAGGCCGACATCCTCAAGGAAGACCAGGCCCAGAACACCTGCATCTTCAGCACCGACTTCGCGCTGAAGATGATGGGGGACATCCAGGCCTACTTCATCCGCAAGAAGGTCCGCAACTACTACAGCGTCTCGATCAGCGGATATCACATCGCCGAGGCCGGCGCGAACCCGATCAGCCAGCTCGCCTTCACGTTGGCCAACGGCTTCACGCTCGTGGAGTACTACCTCGCGCGCGGCATGCACGTCGACGAGTTCGCGCCGAACCTGTCGTTCTTCTTCAGCAACGGCCTGGACCCGGAATACACGGTCATCGGCCGTGTCGCGCGTCGCATCTGGTCTGTCGCCATGGCGAACCGCTACGGCGCCAACAGCCGCAGCCAGAAGCTCAAGTACCACGTCCAGACGAGTGGTCGCTCCCTGCACGCGCAGGAGATCCAGTTCAACGACATCCGCACGACGCTGCAGGCGCTCCTCGCCCTGCAGGACAACTGCAACTCGCTGCACACCAACGCCTACGACGAGGCCATCACGACGCCTACCGAGGAAAGCGTGCGCCGCGCCATGGCCATCCAGCTCATCAACACGGCGGAGCTCGGCTGGCTCAAGAGCGAGAACCAGCTGCAGGGCTCCTACTTCGTGGAGCACCTCACCGACCTGGTCGAGGAGGCCGTCCTCGGCGAGTTCCAGCGCATCAACGATCGCGGGGGCGTGCTCGGGGCGATGGAGACGCAGTACCAGCGCGGCGAGATCCAGGCGCAGAGCCTCTACTACGAGCAGCGCAAGCACGACGGCAGCCTGCCCATCATCGGCGTGAACACGTTCCTCCCCGAGGACTCCGAGGACATGACGCCGGAGGTCGCCGAGCTCACGCGTGCCACCACGAACGAGAAGCAGACGCAGCTCGATCACCTCGACGCCTTCCAGCGCGAGAATGCAACCGAGGCGCCCGAGGCGTTGGCGCGCCTCAAGGTGGTCGCGCGCACCGGCGGGAACGTCTTCGAAGAGCTCATGACCACGGTGCGTCATGCCTCCCTGGGCCAGATCACCCACGCTCTCTACGAGGTCGGCGGCAAGTACCGCCGCAACCTCTAGCCATCCCAGGACGCGATGCCTCCCGAGACGATCCCCGTCCTCCTCGCCGTCACGGCGATCAGCCTGATCTCCGTCCTCGGGGCCGTGCTCCTCCTGGGGCGTGGTTCTGTTTCTCGCTATCTGCCTGTGCTCGTGGCGCTCGCCGCGGGTGCCCTGTTGGGCGATACCTTCCTGCACCTGCTGCCGCACGCGGTGGCGGATCAGGGCGGCTTCACGCTGACGATCTCCTATGGCGTCCTCGCCGGGTTGATCGGCTTCTTCATCATCGAGGGCCTGCTGCACTGGCATCACCATGGCGAGGATCTGCACGATCACGCGCCGGGTGAGATCCATAGCTTCGGCTGGATGAACCTCATCGGCGACGCGCTGCACAACTTCATCGACGGCATGCTGATCGCCAGCGCCTGGATGGTCGGCGGCTCGGAGGCGGGCATCGCCACGACCATCGCCGTGGCGCTGCACGAGGGCCCGCAGGAGTTCGGTGACTTCGCGGTGCTGCTGCACGCGGGCTTCAGTGTGAAGAAGGCCGTGGCGCTCAACCTGCTGACCGCGCTCTCGGCCGTCCTGGGTGCGATCGTGGTGCTCGCCATGGGCGACGATCACGGCCTTGCGCAGTTCCTCGTTCCGGTGGCCGCGGGTGGCTTCCTCTATATCGCGTGCGCCGACCTCGTACCCGAGATCCGCAAGCGTGCGCGTGGCTGGGCTCTCCTGCCGATCATCCTCGCCCTGGCGGTCGGACTGGGCCTGATGGTGGCCGTGCACGAGTTCGCCCACAATCACGGGCACGGCGATCAGGAGCACGGCGCCCACGGCCAGCGTGAAGGCATCCTCGCGCCCTTCCATGATGCGACCGGCGCCGAGGCCGGGCGCATGGAGTGGAAGCTGGACACCGACGCCGGCCAGCTCGAGGTGTGGATCTCGAGCGGGGGCGGAGATGGCATGCCCTTCGACCTCCCCGTGACCGAGCGCGTCACGCTCACGTTCCACGATCTCGATCGATCGATCGATCTGGTCGTGCGCGACGCCGTAGAGAACGTCGACTCGGACGGCTACGCGACCGTCCGCGAGGGCCGGACCAACTACTTCGTCTTCCCCGGGGGGGAGGGCGCGGACGTCGCCTGGCTCGAGGACGACGCGTTCTCGAGTCAGGTCAGCGCGACCTTCACGCGCGACGGCATGCTCTACACGGGCGCCGTGTTCAAGCTCGTGGCCTACGACCATGTCGGGGCACACGATCACTCCCACGGACACTCACACAAGTAGGAGCCCCCTCCATGGGCCATGCGCACGAGATGGGCGTCGGCTGCGGCCGGAGCCGCCACGGCCACGCCGCCGGTAGCAGCTTCCTTGCAGGACGCGAGCCCTTCGCATTCCCCGGTACGAAGCGCCAGTACGCCCCGGACCGGGATGCCGACATCGTCCACACCCGCCTCGAGATCGCGTTCGACCCCGAGGTCGTCTCGATCGAAGGCGTGGCGATCCACGAGTTCGAGGCGCTCGCCGATGACCTGACCCGGCTGCACATCCACGCCGGCGAACTCTCCATCGACGGCGTCGAGGACGGCGAGGGCACGGCGCTTACGTTCCGCCACGTGGGCGAGGACGTCTTCATCGACCTCGCGACGCCGCTGGTGTTCGGCGAGCCGGGCACCGTGAAGGTGCGCTACCGCGGCACCCCGCGCCGCGGCATCTACTTCATCCGTCCCGATCACGGCTACCCCCAGAAGCCCTACCAGGTCTGGACGCAGGGCCAGGACGAGGACAGTCGCTACTGGTTCCCGTGCTTCGACCACCCGACCGAGAAGTTCTCGAGCGAGATGGTCGTACGCGTGCCGGCCGCCTACACGGCGGTCAGCAACGGCGCCCTCCAGGGGAAGACCGCGCATGACGACGGCACGGTCACCTGGCACTGGTCGCAGGAAGGCGAGCACAGCGCCTACCTCGTGACCCTCTGCGTCGGCGAGTTCGAGGAGATCCACCTCGGCGACGACCCGGTGCCCATGCAGGCCTACGTACCCCAGGGCATGCGCGCCATCGCGGAGCGCGCCTTCGGTCGTACGGCCGCCATGGTCCAGACGCTGAGCAAGCGCTTCGGCGTGGACTACCCGTGGGAGAAGTACGCCCAGGTCGTGGTCGAGGACTTCATCTTCGGCGGCATGGAAAACACGTCGGCCACGACGCTGATCGACATCGTGCTCTACGACGACCGCGCCGCGCTCGACTTCGACATGGACGATCTCGTCGCCCATGAGCTGGCCCACCAGTGGTGGGGCGACCTGCTGACGTGCCGTGAGTGGCCGCACGCCTGGCTCAACGAGGGCTTCGCGACCTGGACCGAGATCCTCTGGAAGGAGGAGGGCGAGAGCGAGGACGAGGCTGCCTACGAGCGCTACACCAAGGCTGCGGCCTACCGCGCCGAGGATGGCGGTGAGTACCGGCGTCCCATCGTCGATCGCCGCTTCGTGGAGCCGATCGACCTCTTCGATCGCCACCTCTATCAGAAGGGTGGGCTCGTCCTGCACATGCTGCGGCGCGAGCTGGGCGAGGGGCCCTTCTGGCGCGCGATCACGACCTATGCCGAGCGCAATGCGGGCGGCAGCGTGGTCACCGAGGACCTGCGCGTCGCCATCGAGGCCGCCACGGGGCGCAACCTCGACTGGTTCCTCGACCAGTGGGTCTATCACGCGGGCCACCCCACCCTCGACACGTCGTGGACGTGGGACGAGAAGACCAAGCGTCTGCACGTCAACGTGAAGCAGACGCAGGCGGCCGGCGACGAGATGGTCGAGCTCTTCCGCATGGGCGTGGACGTTCGCGCCGCGCCGAAGTCGGGCGAGCCCATCACCGAGCGCTTCCAGATCACCGCACGCGAGCACACCTTCACGCTCGAGCTCGACGAGGAGCCCGTCTCCGTCGAGATCGATCCGGGCGGCGACCTCCTTGCCGTGCAGACGGTCAAGCAGCCCGCCGCGGCGAGTCGCGCCACGCTCGCGGGCGAGGCACCCCTGCTGGCGCGCGTGCGCGCCGCGCATGCGCTCACCGACGAGCCGACGGCCGAGAACATCGCCGCGCTGGCCACGGTGATCCCCGGCGCCTTCTGGGGCCTGGCCACGGAGTGTGCCAAGGCACTCGCCGGCATGCGCACGCCCGCGGCCCGCGATGCCCTGCTGGACGTCCTGCCGCGCACCACCGATCCCACGGCCCGGCGCGGGGTCGTGGCGGCCCTCGGTAGGTTCCGTGGGGATGAGCGCGTCGGCGACGCGCTCAAGGCCATGCTCAAGAAGGGCGACGCCTCGCTGTTCGTGGAGGCTGCGGTCGCCACGGCCCTGGGTCAGGTGCGCCCCTCGGGTGCGCGGGCCGCTCTCGAGGCCGCCCTCGAGACGAAGGACGGCTGGGCCGAGGTCATGCGGGTGGGCATCGTGAACGGCTTGGCCGCGCTCGGCGACGAAGCCGTCGTGCCCGCCATCACGAGCTGCTGTGCCTACGGCCGGCCCATGCGCCTGCGGGCCGCATCGATCCGCGCCCTCGGCACGGTCGGGGCCCGCATGACCCAACATGACGCCATCCTCGAGACGCTGGCCGATGTGGCGGTCGAGACGGACCTGCGGATCGTCATCAGCGCCGCGGCAGCCCTGCGGACCATCGGCGAACCCGCCGGCAACGCGATTCTCGATGGCGCGCCCGCGCGCCATCCCGACGGTCGCGTGCGGCGCGAGGCCAAGGCCGCCGTGCTGCGCCTGCGCAAGTCCGGGGGGACCTCGACGGAGAGCGCCAAGCTCGCCGAGGAGCTCGAGGAGCTGCGCACGAAGCACGCGGCGCTTGCCCAGCGCGTGGAGAAGCTCGAGGGCGGACGCGAGTAGACTCGGCTCCCTGGGGACGGAGTCCATGGGTCTCGATCACCACCATCACCATCAGGGTCGCGAGGCGGAGGCGCGCACGTCGCCCGAGTTTGTGCAAGCCAACGTGCGGGTGGCGCGCCTGAGCGTCCTGACGGCGCTGACCCTCGCGCTGCTCAAGCTGGCCGCCGTCATCGTGACGGGCTCCCTCTCGATCGCGGCGGCGCTGGCCGACTCGATCATGGACATCGTGGCCTCGTCGGTGAACTTCTTCGCCGTGCGCCTCGCCGGGCAGCCGGCCGATCAGGAGCATCACTACGGCCACGGCAAGGCCGAGGGCATCGCCGGGCTGGCCCAGGGGCTGATCATCGGCTTCCTCGGGCTCTTCCTGCTGTTCGAGGGCGCGCACCGCATCAGCAGCCAGCATGGGGAACTCGAGTTCACCGGCTTCGGCATCGTGGTCATGGCCATCTCGCTGGTGGCCAGCGCGTGGATCGGCTGGTTGCTGCTTCGTACGGCCAAGCGCACGGGCTCCGTGGCGCTGAAGGCCGACGCCGCGCACTACACGAGCGACATCTGGATGAACGCCGGCGTGCTCGGCTCCCTGGTTGCCGTGCGCCTGACGGGGCTCAGCTGGATCGACGGGGCCGTGTCGTGTGTCGTGGCGCTTGTCGTGCTGCGTACGGCCATCCACGTCCTGCGTCGTTCAGCCGGCGAGCTGATGGATACCAGCCTCTCCGAGGACCAGATCGGGACGATCCGCCAGGTGATTGCCGAGGGCGTGCCCGAGGCCTCGAATGTCCATCGGTTGCGTACGCGCAAGTCCGGGCCAGACATCTTCGTCGACATGCACGTCGGCTTCGATCGCGGGCTCTCCTTCCCGGAGGCCCACCGCCTCTCGGAGAAGGTCCGCCTGGTGGTCGAGCAGGCCCTGCCGGGCGCACAGGTGCATGTGCACGCCGACCCGCATCCGTTCCTTCCGGGCGACGATCCCTGGCACGAGCCCGGCGACTAGGGCGCAGGAGTGGACTCTCCGAGCCGCGATTGGACCGTCGATCTGAGGCTCTAGAGCGTGAACGCCTCGCCGTCGCGGGCGACGCGGAAGCTCCCGGGCAGGGCCGGGGGCTCGTCGGACAGCAGGGCGTTGCTGTGGTTGAGGTGGATGAAGATCACCTCTCCCTTGGCGCCCGCGAAGCGCTCGACGCTCTCGGTCACGAAGGGATGACGCACGGCGAGGATCTCGCGGTGGGGCAGCTCGTTGCGATCGTAGAAGGTCCCGTCGATGAGCGAGACGTCGGCTTCCAGGATGCGCTCGGCGAGCGCGGGCGGGAAGACGTCCGCATCCGATACGTAGACGAGCCGCTTGTTCGGCCCCACGATCTCGAGGCCGATCGTGTCGGTGTCCTCACTGCGGTGCGGCGTGAGGAAGGCATGGATGCGCGCGCCGTCGAACTCCAGGGCCTCGCCCGGGCGCAGGGTCTGGCACTCGATCTCGCCGCGCTCGATCAGGTGCGACCACGGGCGGTTGTGCTCGAGGAACCGTCGCATGCTGAGCGTGCCGTGGACGGGCACCGTGTCGGCGCTCATGGCCTCGCGGCCGAGCAGCGCCAGCCCCAGGTAGTGCCCGATGTGCGCATGCGTGAGGATCAGGGCGTCTACGTGCGCCGGCGTGCGGCCGGCCGCCGCGGTGAGGGCGGCCTGCTGGGCGCTGAAGTCCGGCGTCGCATCGACCATGAGGCACTTGCCGGTCTCGCCGACGATGCCGATGCACGAGACGAGCCGGGCGCGCGACGGATCGCGGCGCGCGGACTCGCACGAGGGGCAGCTGCAGCCCGCGTGGGGATAGCCGCCGTCTTGGGCGGTGCCGAGGACATGGACGCTGACGCTCATGCGGGCAAGGTACCCCAGGCGCCGCTACACCGGAGGCCGCATGTTGCGGCTCTCGTCCAGTTCCTTGAGGTCGGCGGGTACGGGGGCCGTCACGGTCACGAGCTCGCCGCCCACGGGGTGGGGGAACACGAGCGAGAGCGCATGCAGGGCGTGGCGACGCCAGGGCGTCCCGCCGTACTTCTTGTCGCCCCAGAGCGGATGGCCCACGTCGCTCATCTGGGCGCGGATCTGGTGGGGGAGGCCCGTGCCCAGGGCGATCTCGAGGCGCGCGCACTTCTTGCCGCGCGCCACGACCTTGTAGTGCAGCTTCGCGATGCGCCCGTCGTCGTCGCCCGGGGCGGCGAGCTTCGTGACGCCGCCTTCCCGCCGGAGTCGATGCACGAGCTCACCCTCGGCGACCTCCGGGATGCGCTCCACCCAGGCGAGGTAGGTCTTCTTCAGCTCCTTGGCGCGGTCGTGGAAGAGCTTCGAGAGCCGTCCGGCGGCCTTGGAGGTCTTGGCCACGACCATGGCGCCGGAGGTGTTGCGGTCCAAGCGGTGCACGATGCCGACGTAGGCCTTGCCCGCCTTGCCTTCGGCCTCGCGCCGGTAGTAGTCCAGCAGGTCCGGCAGGGAGATGACGCCGGCCGGGCCTCCCTGGGAGAGCAGCCCGGGGCGCTTGGAGAGCCCGATCACGTGGTTGTCTTCGTACGTGATGACGGCGCCCGAGCGGTTCAGCTTGCGCCGGGCTGCTTTGCGTTCGGGGGTGATCTCGACCTGCATGGCGTCCTCGGGGTGCGCCCGCGTCGTACCCGATTCCGGCGCTCGCGACCAGCGGGTACCGGGTGTGGGCCTCTGCTGGCACCATGGCGGCATGCCCCGCCTGCCCTCCGAGATCCGCATCACCGGCCGCGTGCGGGTCTTCCCGCACGAGCTGGCGCTCTCCTATGCCCGCAGCGGGGGGCCCGGCGGTCAGCACGTGAACAAGACCTCCAGCAAGGTCCTGCTGCGCTGGAACCTCGAGACCACCGCGGCGCTCAGCGACGAGCAGCGCGCCCGCGTCCGCACGAAGCTCGCCAGCCGCCTGACCGAGGACGGCGAACTCCTGATCACGAGCGAGAAGTACCGGGACCAGTCACGCAACGTGGACGATGCCCTGACGAAGTTCGTCGAGGTGCTGCGCGAGGCCCTGCACGTGCCCCGCAAGCGGAGAGCCACGAAGCCGACGCGTGGGTCTCAGAAGCGCCGCATGGACGCGAAACGGCGGCGCGGCGATACGAAACGCCAGCGCCGCCGTCCCGGGAGTGATGAGTAGCGCTCGCTGCTAGGCGAAGACGTCCTTCACGACCCGGCCGTCCTTGTAGACGATCTGGATCGGTCGGCCCTGACCCGTGTAGAAGGTCTTCGACCCATCGATGCCTGCGGCGTGAGCGACCGAGGCGTAGAAGTCCTCGGGCTTCACATGGCCCTCGGTGACCGTCTCGCCCTTGGCGTCGGTCTTGCCGATCACGCGACCGCCCTGGACGCCGCCACCGGCGAGCCAGGCCGACCAGGCGCGCGGGTAGTGCCCGCGGCCGTTGCGGCCCGTGTCGATGCGCGGCGTACGACCGAAGTCGCCCACCCACACGATCAGCGTCTCGTCGAGCTTGCCGGAGCGCTTGAGGTCGTCCATCAGGGCCGACACGGCCGGGTCGAGCTGCTCGTTGAGCCCGCGCACCTTGTTGAAGCCGTCGTCGTGCGTGTCCCAGCCGCCCATCATGACCTCGACGCACTTGACGCCCTCGTCGATGAGTCGGCGTGCCATCAGGCAGCCCATGCCGAAGCGGGTCTTGCCGTAGCGTGCGATCGTCTCGGGCTTCTCGGAGGCGAGATCGAACGCCGTGTTCTGCGGTGTGTCCATCAGGCGACGGGCGCGCTCGAACATGGCGCTCTGGGCCTCGCCCATGCCCTTCGTGCGGTCCTTGCCGAAGCGGGCGTTGAGCTTCTCGAGGAAGCCGATGCGATCGTCGCGGCGCGCCTTGTCGACGCCGGCGGGAAGCACGAGGTTCTGTACGACCGCGCTGCTGCCGCCGCGGCCGCGCTGGTTGCGGCGCCCGCGCTCGTCGGTGCCGCCCTCGGGTGCCCGCACCTGGATCGCGAAGGGTGCATGGTGCACACCCATGTAGCCCGGGCGTGCGCCGGGCCCGTTGATGGCGATGTACTCGGGCAGCGCGGCTTCCTTGCGGCCCATCTCGTGGCTCACGATGGAGCCGAGGCCGGCGTGCACCACCGTGGGGGTGGGGGCGTAGCCGGTGTGCATCAGGTAGCGGGCGCGCTCGTGGTTGCCCTCCTTGCTCGTCATGCCACGGATCAGGGCGATGTCGCCCATGCGCTTGGCGAGCTCCGGCAGGCTCTTGGCGATCTTGACGCCCGAGACCGCCGTGTCGATCGCGCGGGTGTCACCCTGGGTCGGGGCGCCGGGCTTGGGATCGAAGGTGTCGAGGTGGGTCGCACCGCCGCTCATGAAGAGCATGATGACCTGCTTGGCCTTGCCGCGGTTGGCGATGCTCTTGTCGACCTGGTCGGTGCCCTCGGCCGTGCCCGGTAGGTTGCGACCATCTTCGTCGGCGAAGGCACGGCCCAGGGGCGAGGCCAGCATGGCTGCCGCGGCGGCGCCGCCGGCGCCGTAGCGCAGGATCTCGCGACGGGAGACGGTCTTCTGGATGGGGTCACACTGCTCGCACATGCTGCTCTCGTTTCTCTAGGGGCTACAGGGGGGGGCTACGCGGGGAGGGGCCGCGGCAGCGCCTAGTGGTTGGTCATGAACTCGGCGGAGTTGAGGAGGGCCCAGAAGAAGTCCTCGTAGGCCTTGGCTCCGCCGCCCTGGGCCTTGACGAACGCCACGGCGCCCTTGCGCTCGTCGGTGCTGGGCGCACGCCCGTAGGCGCGCAAGTAGAGGTGCCTGACGCGCGCCGCATCGCTTGTCTCGTTGCGGAGCAGGCCTTCGAGCATCGACTGCGGGGGCTTCTGCCGGAACCGGCGATTCTTGCGGCCGCGGAACTTGGCCTGCTTCGCGGCAGGCATCTCGCGTCCCCCGGAGAGGGCGCGCTGCAGCAGTTCGCCATTCATGAGGAAGAGGCCCTGCGGGATGCTGCCGGAGAAGTCCTCCTCGGCCTTGCCCTCGTCGTCGTCGAAGACGAACGTGAACACAGAGAAAATCGCCTGCTGGATGGCCTGCTGCTGGCGGCGCGAGACGCGGTTGAGGTTGGTCTCGAGGCCCGTGGCACGGGTCATGGCGAAGTACAGCTGCTCCGTGTTCAGCGGGCGTACAGGCGCCTTGGCGAAGAGCAGGGCGTCCGGCTCCTCCTCGCCCTCCCAGCGCGAGGAGCGCTGGTAGGTCTCGGAGTTGAGCAGGATGCGATGCACGCGTCGCAGGTCGTAGCCATGCGCCTTGAAGTCCGCACCGAGGATCTCGAGGATCTCCGGGTGCGACGGCGGCTGGAAGCTGTTGAAGTCGTCGATGGGGTCCACGATGCCGCGGCCCATGAAGTGGCCCCACATGCGGTTGGCCAGCGTGCGGGCGAAGTAGGGGTTCTCGTCCGACGTCACCCAGCGGCCGAGCAGGTAGCGCCGCGAGATGCCGGCTACGTCGGCGGCCTCGGCACCCATCCAGAACTTCGGCGTCTGGGCCATGAGCTGGGCGCGCTCGGCGACCTGCGGGTTCTTGTTCTTCTTGAGACGCTCCATGAAGCGCTTGGCCTGGCGCGGGTTGACGCGCTGCTCGGAGACCGTGACCAGGTTCGCGTACTTGCGCAGCTCCTGCATGGCCTGGGCCAGCTCGGCGGCCGACATCTTGCTGTAGTCCGTGCCGCCCTTGCGTCCGCGCTGCTTGCCCTTCTGCGTGGCGGGGGCATCCTTGCCCTCCATGCCGCCGGCGTCCATGCCGCCGGCGTCCATGCCGCCGCCTTCCATGCCACCGTCCATGCCTTCACCCATGGCGTCGGCGCCCGGGCGCTTGAGCTCGCGGCCCTTGCTGGCGGCTTGCTTCGCCGCGGCCTTCTTCTTGTTCGAGGCATCACGCAGCCGGCGCAGCTGGTTGTACTCGGGCACGCGCTGGACGCGGGTCGTGGCGAAGAACGCGGCCATGCCGCGGAAGTCACTCTGCTTCCAGTCGGGCTCGTAGATGTGGTCGTGGCACTGGGCGCACTGGATCTGGACACCGAGGAAGTGACGCGCGACGGCGCCGGCGGTGTTGTTGGCGTTGCTCTCCCAGCGCGCGATGTAGCCGGTGGCGCCGTTCTCGTCGGTGCGGCCGGACGCCGAGATCAGGTCCTGGACCATCTCGTTGTACGGACGGTTGGCCGCGACCTGCGTCGAGAGCCACTCGTGGAAGCGCTTGCCGCCCTCACCCGTGACGTAGCGGCCGCCCTGCCCCTCGCGCTGACGGCGCTGGTGGACGGACAGGCCCGTGAGCGTGCGGAACCAGAAGGAGGCCTGGTGTTCGTCGTACGAGTCGCTCTTCAAGAGCTCCTCGATCTTGGCGGCACGCTTGTCCTCGCTGGCGTCGGCGGTGAACGTCGCGACCTCGTCCGGCGTCGGCACGGTGCCGAGCAGGTCGAGGTAGAGCCGGCGCAGGAACTCGCTGTCGCTCGAGCGGGCGGCGGGCTTGACGCCCTCCTCGGCCAGGCGGGCCTCGATCACGGCGTCGAGTCGGGCGGTCACGCCCTGCCAGCCCTCACTCGTGGTGGGGGTGGTCTCCTCGGCGTTGCCGATGCCGGCCAGCGAGGCCACCAGGCCCACGAGGACCAGGGCGGCGAAGGCGGTCGGAAGAAGGCGAAGGACGCGCGGAAGCGACTTCGAGGAATGGACTTGGGTACTCACGTGGCGGGCCTCCCGTCTGGGGACAAGAGGATAAACCCGCACCCGCACGGGAGGTTGCGGCTCACCTCGAAACACCCTGGGAAAGCCGCCTGGCGTGCGGCCTGGGCCCGAGGCGGGCGCTCCTACACCAGGTACGGGGCCAGGATCGCCCGCAGGCGCGCCACGGTGGCCGGGGGGACGGAGGCCAGCGGCGTGATCATGGCGCTTGCGAGCACGCCATTCTCCGGCAGGGGCTCGCGGGGTACGAGCGGCACGGCGGCTCGCAGGACGCCGCGGGCTACGTGGCTGTTGTGACGCAGGACCTCGAGGATCTCGGCGGCATCGACGCCGGCCTCGTGCGGACGCCAGGCATCGAAGTCCGTCACCAGGTTCAGGTTGGCGTAGGCCAGCTCGGCTTCGCGGCAGAGGCGTGCTTCCGTGAGGGCGGTCATCCCGATCACGGCGTGCCCCGCGGCCTTGTAGGCCAGGCTCTCCGCGCGCGTGGAGAACTGCGGACCCTCCATGCACACGTACGTGCCGCCGTCGCGCGCGGGTTCGCCCACGGCCGCGGCGGCCTCCAGCAGGACGCGGCGCAGGGCCGGTGCGAACGGCTCGGCCAGCGAGACATGCACGACGAGCCCGTCGCCGAAGAAGGTGTCGCGCCGGTGGCGAGTCCGGTCGAAGCACTGGTCGGGCACGACGAGGGTCTTGGGGGGCAAGGCCTCATCCAGGCTGCCGACCGCCCCCGTCGCGAGCACCTTGGAGACGCCGAGCATCTTCAGCGCGTATACGTTCGCCGCGTAGGGCACCTCCGTCGGAAGGTAGCGGTGCCCGGGACCGTGGCGCGCGAGGAAGGCCACGGCGCGACCCTCGAGGTGCCCAAGCCGCAGGGGCGAGGACGGGGCGCCGTAGGGCGTCTCGAGTTCGATGTCGCGAACGTCCTCGAGGCCCTCCATGTCGTAGAGGCCGGTGCCGCCGATGATGCCGATCTCGGCCTGCAGATGCTCGTCCATGGGGTGCCTTCTCCTGGCTCGGGGCGCATGAGGATAGTCGCGGCGACGGGAGTACGCTGACTCGCATGGCAGTGACCCCGCCCGCGTTGATCCTCCGCGACGGTACGCCGGTCCAGGTGCGGCTGTGCACCCCTGACGATGCCGGTGCCCTACGGGCCTTCCTGGAGCGCATCGAGAAGCGCGCCGGGAGCGACAGCACCCTGCGCGAGCGCGTGGGAGGGCGGCTCACCGTCGAGGAGATGTGCGACTCGACCGTCCCCGACCAGCGCCGGACGGTGCTGGCCCTGCGCATGGTCGACGGCGAGGTACGGGTCGTGGGGGCGGCCGGCTACATCGCCATCGGCGACAGCGCCGCCGAGATCGGCCTGGGGGTCGACACCGACTTCCGCGGCCAGGGGCTCGCCACCGGCCTGGTCGAGCGCATCACGGCCGAAGCCGCGCACCACGGCTACCGCCGCCTGCGGGTGCGGGTGGCCGAGGGCAACGAGCCGCTGCTCGAAGTCCTGCGCCGCAGCGGGTACTCGCTTGGCGAGCAGCAGGGCGGCGGCCTCGTCGAAGTCGACCTGGCCGCGCTGCCCCACGGCGAGGCGCGCGAGCGCGGCGAGCTGCGCGACCGTCTGGCCGCGGCGGCGTCCATGCGGCCGTTCTTCTACCCCCGCGCCGTCGCGGTGGTGGGCGCCTCGCGCGATGAGGACAGCCTCGGCTTCCTGACCCTGCACGGGCTCGTGATGAACCGCTTCCACGGGCCTGTGTATGCCGTGAACCCCAAGGCCCACTCCGTCGGTGCGATTCCCTGCTACCCGTCCGTGCGCGATTTGCCCCGCAAGGTCGACCTGGCCATCGTGCTGGTGCCCAAGCAGCACGTGGACGCGGTGGTGGACGACTGCGCGGCCGCGGGCGTGCGCGCCCTCGTGCTCATCACCGCCGGCTTCGCCGAGACGGGCGAGGAAGGGCGCGTGCGTCAGGACGCCCTCCTGGCGAAGGTGCGTGGCTACGGCATGCGCATGGTCGGTCCCAACTGCATGGGCCTGATCAACGCCGACCCGGAGGTGCGCCTTGCCGCGACCTTCGCGCCGGTGTTCCCGCCGGCGGGCAACGTGGCCATGTCGTCCCAGAGCGGTGCGCTGGGCCTGGCGATCCTCGCCACGGCGGAGGAGATCGGCATCGGCCTCTCCACGTTCGTGAGCGTGGGCAACAAGGCCGACGTCTCGGCCAATGACCTACTGCATTACTGGGAGGGCGACGAGCACACGGACGTGGTCCTCCTCTACGTCGAGTCCTTCGGCAACCCGCGCCGCTTCGCGCGCATCGCACGGCGCATGGGACGCAGCAAGCCGATCGTGGCGGTCAAGAGCGGCCGTACGGGGGCGGGCAAGCGCGCCGCCGGCAGCCACACGGCCGCCCTGGCCGAGAGTGACGTGGCTGTCGATGCGCTGTTCCGGCAGACCGGCGTGCTGCGCGCCGAGACGCTGGAGGAGATGTTCGATCTCGCGCTCGTGCTCGGCAGTCAGCCGTTGCCGCGGGGCAACAAGGTGGCGATCCTCACCAACGCGGGTGGCCCGGGCATCCTCGCCGCCGACGCGCTCGAGGCGCGCGGCATGGAGATCGCCGAGCTCAGCGACGGCGTGCGCGCCAAGCTCGCCTCGTTCCTGCCCGAGGAGGCCAGCACGACCAACCCGGTCGACATGATCGCGGGCGCCGGTGCGTCCGAGTACGCGCAAGCCGCCGAGGTCCTGTTGAAGGCCGAGGAGGTCGATGCGCTGATCCTCATCCACGCACCGATCGAGGCCGCGCACTTGATCTCCGTCGAGGACGCCATGCACGACGTGCTGGAGCGCATCGACGAGGACGACCACAAGCCCGTCTTGACCTGCCTCATGGGGGCGGGCGGCCGTGGCCCCGCGCGCAAGCTGCGCCGCGGCGTGCCGTCCTACGCCTTCCCCGAGGCGGCTGCTCGCGTGCTGGGGCGTGTGGCGGAGTACGCCGCATGGCGGCGCGAGCCGCTGGGTGTCGAGCCGGAGTTCGAGGACTTCGATGTGACGCGTGCGCGCACGCTCT
>JARGNS010000004.1:0-6934 GCA_029213105.1 Planctomycetota bacterium | reverse complement strand
GAGCGCGGCGACGGCTGGCTCCTGCCCGATGAGGTGCACGAGCTCGGCGAGGCCTGTGGCCTGCCGCTCGTGCCGGGGCGGGTGGCCCACCATGCCGACGACGCGGTCGCGGCGGCGGACGGCTTCGGGTATCCGGTCGTGGTGAAGCTCGTGAGTCGCACCCTCGTGCACAAGACCGACCTCGGCGGCGTGCAGCTGAACCTCCGCGACGGCGAGGCCGTGCGCGCCGCCTACGAGACCATCCGCAGCGCGCTCGAGAGCACGGGGCAGCTCGAGGCCTTCGAGGGCGTGCTCGTGCAGCCGATGCTCGCCGGTGGCGTCGAGATCATGGCCGGCATGACCGAGGACCCCGTCTTCGGTCCGCTGATCGCCTTCGGGCTCGGCGGCATCCATGTCGAGGTACTCGGGGACGTCGTGTTCCGCGTGGCGCCCCTGACCGATCGCGATGCGCATCAGATGGTGCAGGGCATCCGCGGCCGCAAGCTGCTGGAGGGCTATCGCGGCCATCCGCCCGCAGACGAGCCCGCGCTCGAGGCCATGCTCCTGCGCCTCTCGCGGCTGGTGGATCAGGTCGCCGAGATCGACGACCTCGACATCAATCCGGCGTTCGCCCTGCCGCCCGGCGAGGGCTGCCGCATCGTCGACATGCGCGTTCACGTGCGGAGGGGTTGAGCGTGGGGAAGCGCTACTGGCGTCCCCGCAAGGCCGTGCGCGAGCTCGTGGCGAGGGACCCGCGCTTCGCGCGCCTGGTCGAGCACCTCGGCGCACCGTCGGTGGAGCTGCGTCCGTCCACGTTCGAGTCCATCGCCCGCGCCATCGCCTACCAGCAGCTCGCGGGCGCGGCCGCGAGCGCCATCTGGGAGCGCGTGCTGGCGATCTTCCCCGGCGACGAGCCCCTGGATCCAGCTGCCGTCATTCGGCGGCGCGACACCACCTTCCGCAAGGCTGGGCTCTCCGGAGCCAAGACGAAGAGCATCAAGGACCTGGCGCGTCACATCCGGCGTGGCGACTTCGATCCGGCAGACTTCCCGGGCATGCCGGATGACGAGATCATCGAGTCCCTGACCCAGGTGTGGGGTATCGGCGAGTGGAGTGCGCAGATGCACCTCATGTTCTCGCTGGGGCGCAACGACGTGTGGCCCGTCCTGGACCTGGGCGTGCGCAATGGCTGGGCGAAGTTCGCCGGGCAGCCCGCACCCACGGCAAGGCAGCTCCTACCGCTCGGCGAGGACTACAAGCCCTACCGCTCCGTCGTCGCTTGGTACATGTGGCGCGTGCTGGAGGTGGACTTCGAGGCGTAGTACTGCTGTGATCGAACGTCATGGACGTTCGTAAGAACATGGGACGATCTCTGCGATGGGCGGCGCTTCTGGTCGTCGGTGCCGCCTTCGGGACGGCGTGTGGTGATCGGCGTGACGATCCGCCCGGACTCTCCGCCGACGTCCTCGAATGGCTGAAGGGGTGGGCCGAGCCCATCCGCAATGAGCCTGACCCTGTCACCGGTTTCCCCAAGCTGCTCCGGCGCAAGGCTGACGGCGCCGAGATGATCCTCGTGCCCGGTGGCACGTACTGGATGGGTGCCGTCCCCCAGGACGAGACTGCGCTCGACGACGAGAAGCCGCGCCACCGGGTCGAATTGCCATCGTTCTACATGGACGTCAACGAGATCACCGTCGCGCAGTTCCAGTCGTTCGTAGCTTCCACGTCGTACGTTACCGAGGTCGAAAAGAGCGAGAAGGGCGGCTACGTCGTAGGGAAGCCACCGGACATGAAGGGCAGCTACGGCGGCACGTGGCGTTCCGCGCCGCACGAAGGCGACGGCGTGTCATCACAGCCCGACCACCCGGTGACCCAGGTGACGTGGAACGACGCGGTGGCGTTTTCGGCTTGGGCGAAGGCCGAGCTTCCGTCGGAGGCCCAGTTTGAGTACGTCCTTCGCGGAGGCACGGACGGCACGGTCTACCCGTGGGGTGACGCGCTCGTGGTGCATCCGCCGCAGGCCAACCTCCCCGGTGACGAGTTGATCCGCCTGTATCCAGGTTGGAAGGGTGTGTACGCCAAGGGGCACGAGGATGCCTTCCCGTGGACGGCTCCCGTGCGGTCCTTCAAGCCCAACACCTTCGGGCTGTACGACCTATCCGGAAACGTCAGCGAGTGGTGCCGCGATCCGTTCGTCATGTACGACGAAGATCCCTCGTGGGCCTACGAGCCGGAAGCCACGCCCAGTCGGGTGATGCGGGGGGCCTCCTGGTACTCGCACATTGGCCGCATCCGCTGCTCCTGGCGCACGCAGGCCAACCCGGGCTTCGCGCGGTCACGCTGGGGATTCCGGTGCGCGAAGTCGTTGCCTGCACGAGATGCACGCTAGCTCACTACAGCGTCAGGAGAATATTCCTGAGATGCGTTCCTCCGGTAGTGACGGGATCACGCTCCCAGCGTGGCCGGGGCGGCGCCATGCCCGAGAAGATCGGCGCTGGGATGCACCCCCTCGGCGCGGGGGCGCAAGGGGGTGCATCGCGGGCACGAATCGGCGTACTGCGCTACGTTCTGGGCCTTGCGGGCAGCACCTCGTCATCGTGGCGCGTGCTGGACCTGGAAGAGTGGGTCTGACTACTCGATGTCATCGCCAAGCGCGCGAAGGTCAATCAGATCCTGCGGGCGACCTGCGGCGCGTTTGTTGCGGATCAGGTCCTGACGCGAGATCACGTGGATCGGACACTCCCCGTAGGTGGATTCCGCGCGCTGCGGCCACGCTTCGCTGAACCCAAGACCGGACACACCCATGAGGATGTCGATGCGATTCGGCGCAACGCCGATCTGGTAGACCATGTCCTCGTTCGCCAAGTCACCCGGCGTGACGTCCGCGAGGGGCGCGCCAAATGCCGTTAGCGCCGCGTGCACCTTGGCCGCGTTCTCGGGTGATGCCTCGACCCATAGATCGAGGTCCTTGGTGAAGCGAGGCTGCGCGTGGAAGGTCACCGCGTAGGCGCCCACCACCAAGTAGCGCACCTCAGCGGCGTTGAAGGCGAGCAGTAGATCGTTGAAGTCGGGGTTGATCACCTTCGGCTCCCTGCCAGACGCGTGCTTCCAACACCATCTCCCACAGCGCTTCCAGTCGCTTCTCCGGCGTCACGGCGCGCCAGAAGGCTTGGTCGAATGCTGCTTCATCGACTCCCCGTCGGGCGAGGTTTCCAGTGATGATTCGGGTCACGGATGCCATCGGCACATTGTAACCGCTGTTTGGCTGCGGGAGGGGATTAGAGACATCTCCGACGAACACACCCCCGACGGCTGGCAGTGCGTCACACGACCCAGGGGCGCCCGGAGTCCTTGCGCCGGAGCCGCCGCGTCCGGGCACGTGATTGTGGCGCGTGCTGGATGTCGAGACTTCGCACGGGTAGCGGCTACTTGCTGCCGCCCTTCGGCTCGACGGGATCTTCGCTGACTTCCTCTTGCTCCTCGATGTCCTCGACCATCTCCCAGCCGCCGCCGTTCTCCCAGAACTCGGCCTCGGTCTGGAAGTGGAAGTTCCCTTCTACAGCGACCTTCGGGATGCGGTTAACGCCCTGTAGTCGCCAGCGGAGGCTCTCTTGTAGGAACGGAACGAACGTCCGGCGTTCTTCCATCCACCCCGCACTGTCCGAGCCCACCAGGATCAACTCGTCTGGAGGGTTCAGGGACTTCGGCGCACTCCAGTCGCTCATCATGTCCTGCTGCCGGTGGAGGCGTATCGTCAACTGCTCGTCAGGCTCCGCCCACGTTCCTTGCCAGACCGTGCCTCCGCCGAGGCCCATGACGCTGACGAGGGCGCGACCGTCCGGATACAACTCGGCGGATCCCCCCCTGAGCATGTCCGCGACCAGGACACGAACCGGAACGGTCCGTTTGATCCACTCCGATTCCTCATCGCCGGGCTCCGGCTTGTCGCCGCACGCAGGCAGACCCACGGCGAGGACGGCGCAGATCAGCGTGATCCGTAGAGAGGCCATGAACGCGAGCACCGAGACGAGCTACGTCGGACAGAATATTCGCGCGATGCTGGACGCGCCAGGGCTTCTGGTCCGCACGAGCGTGCAGTGCAAGCAGCGCAGAGCCCGAGTTCTCCGCGATCGGGATGCACCCCCTCCGCGCGCGTGTGCAAAGGGGTGCATGGCGAGCGCAGATCGGCGTACTGTGCACCGTTCTGGGCTCGGAGTGCGCCACGTCGTCATCGTGGCGCGTGCTCGACGTACCGGATTGGCGCTGACTCCGCGCCGGTTCAGGTCGGCGAGCCGAGTCCACCCGTGCCAGCGACCTGTACTGTGGGCAGTGCGGCGGGCTCTCAGCCGCTAGCCATGGTGGCTTGGCGTGCGAGACGCGCCCGGGCCCCGATGCCAGTACCCTGGCGGCCCTCGTGTTCGCTGCCGTCGGGAGGAACCATGGCCAAAGCCGCGATCCCTTGCTTGCGCTACAAGGACGCACACGCCGCGATCGACTGGCTGTGCGAGGCGTTCGGCTTCAAGAAGCACCTGCTGGTCCCCGCGGACGACGGCGGTGTGGCACATGCCCAACTCGTACGGGGCGAGACCATGGTGATGCTGGGGGCAGCGCGAGACGACGAGTTCGGCTCACTGTGTGCCTTGGCGCAAGACGCTGGCGGCTCGACCCAGAGCACCTACTTCGTGGTGAGTGCCATCGACGCGCACTACCGTCAAGCCGTGGAGGCGGGCGCCGAGGTGGTCATCGAGATCAGGGACGAGGATTACGGCGGTCGCGGCTACTCGGTCAAGGACCTGGAAGGCAACCTGTGGAACTTCGGCTCCTACGACCCGTGGGCTGATCCGACGTAGTCGGGGGGCGGCGCTGAGTTGCTGCCGCCTGCTGGGGGGCGTTGGATCGAGGCCCCCTGTCAAGGGGGGGGCTGGACGGCGCGTCGCGCTGGGGGAGGCCGTTCGCCGCGTCCTCGCTCCGAGCCGAGCCGTCTGCGTCGATTGGCCACGCGGCGACCGTCCGTGCGACGCGCCGCCTGCACGGCACCTCCCGTCCCTCCGCGGTGGGGCGTGCGTCACTGGTGGGGCGAATCGACCGCATTCCGGTGCCGGGGGCGTAGAATCGACCACAGGCTTCCAGGATGGCCGTCAGAGGAGAGTCGTATGTCCAAGATCAGGCTCGTGTCCACGGTCGCCGTCGCGCTGGCAGTAGGGTTCGTCCTTGCGCAGTACGTCGGTCTTTCGCCGTCGCAAGCTGGGGACGAGAAGGCTTCGCCCGTCAAGCCGCGGGCGCGGGACTTCTACGCGCCCAACAGCGAGCCCCTCGGCGCCGACGAGATGCGGATCGTCGCCTGCGGCACGGGCATGCCGACGGCGCGTCCCAAGCAGGCGGCCAGCTGCTGGCTCGTGGAGCTCGGCAATGGCGAGAAGTTCATCTTCGACATCGGGACGGGCTCCGCCGAACGGATTGCGGCACTCCAGATCCCGCACAACTACCTCGACAAGGTCTTCCTCAGCCACCTCCACACGGACCACTTCGGCGACATCATGGCGCTCTTTATCGGCGGCGCGCTCGCCGGACGGCAGAAGCCGCTGCGGGTCTGGGGGCCGAACGGCGACACGCCCGAGCGCGGCACGAAGTACGCGATCGATCACATTCGCAAGGCCCTGACGTGGGACATCGACGGCCGTAGGGGCATCACCGACCCGCGCGGTTACCACATCGAAGCCACCGAGTTCGACTACAAGGGCGTGAACCAGGTCGTGTATCAGGAGAACGGCGTCACGATCCGCTCCTGGCCCGCCATCCACTCACTCGACGGGCCGGTGAGCTACAGCCTCGAGTGGAACGGCCTCAAGTTCGTCTTCGGCGGCGACACCTACCCCAACAAGTGGTTCGACGAGTTCGCGAAGGGAGCGGACCTCGCCATCCACGAGTGCTTCCTCAGCGTTCCGCTGATGGTCGAGAAGTTCCAGTTCACCCCGCAGAGCGCACTGGCTGTCGCCACGCAGATCCACACCGCGCCCGAGGCGTTCGGCAAGGTGATGAGCATGATCAAGCCCCGGATGGCCGTGGCCTATCACTTCTTCAACGACTACGACACGGTCGGAGATCTCCTGGCGCGGGTCCGGACGACGTACGACGGCCCCATCAGCATGGCGACGGACTACATGGTCTGGAACGTCACCAAGGACGAGATCCGCACGCGCATGGCCATCGTCGACGAGGACGTCTGGCCGCCCCCGGCGACCGAGAAGCCGCAACTTCCCGACGCCAGCACGCGCATTCCCTACTCCGACTTCGTCGCTGGCGGGAAGCTCGACATCCGCAAGGTCATCCAGCCCATCTACGACGAGGCGAACAAGAAGTACGGGTTGAGCGAGAAGCAGGACGACTAGCCTGGACGCAAGAACCCGAGCACGTTCGTGCAGGGGCACGTGGCAGCGGCCTCCCTTTCAGCGATTGAAGGGAGTCCTGTAGCCCACCTGCTCTGGCTTCACAGCTAGATCAGGCTCGCCGCACAACGCCGTTCGGGTCGGTGCGAACACGCTCGCGATGCATGCCGTCAGGAGCCGGGGGCACCGTTGCTTGACGACGGCCCTCGCGTTGCGGGACAGCTTCCCGGCCATGTGATGCAGCCGCTTGCACACCCGCCGACGCACCTGCTCCAGGGGTTCGTCGAGCGGCGCTATCGACGGAAGAGGCCGCGTTCGGGGCTCTCATCGAACGATCCCATGACTGCGGTGCGTGCTCGGCGTCGAGGACTGGCGCCGATGCTTCGCTGGCTCGGGTCTGCGAGCCGAGACCACCCGTACCAGCGACCCGCGTTGTGGGAGGTGGAGTTGGCCGTCTGAGCCATGCAACTGGGCGCTGCACGACGGACATGGCCGCGCTCGGCTCCCTGCCTCGCGCAGCTTGCGGATGATCTGCTCTGCTGAATATCGCTTCCTCGCCATGTCTGGTC
>JARGNS010000534.1 GCA_029213105.1 Planctomycetota bacterium | reverse complement strand
GAACACATCGAAGTCGAGGTCTTCCCCGGCCGGCAGGCGGTAGGTCGACGCCGGGAGATTGCGGAGCCAGAACCGGTAGCCGGTCTCTGGATAGGCAAACCCCTTGCGACGCGCGATGCCGGTCTCGGCATCGAGCGCCACGACCGGCAGGAGCTGGCCGGCGCGCGTGCGCTGCTGGACGTAGGCCACGACGCGAATCGTCGCGTGCGTGCCCGAGGAGTTCCCCAACGTCACCAGCCCGCTGTAGCGGCCGGGCGTTGCCGGGAGCATGCTGCGATCCACCGTGATCGTCACGCGGGAGTTGTTCACGGGCGGCGCAGGCGTCATCACGGGGTCGAGTTCCGCGGCCAACCACGGGGCTCCGTCCGCCGTGAAGGGTGTCGCGAAGAAGACATTCATCGTTCCGCTCCCACCGTTCAGGAGGGGGACGTCGATGGAGCTGCGCAGGCCGTCGAACTGCACCGTGGTGCGCGGCACGAGCAGCTGAGGGCCGTCGGCGCGCGGGTTGCCGACCATGTTCAAGGCGATCTTGACGGCCTCGTGCGCCTGCACGAGGCCCGAGCCGTAGGCGATGTCGTCCCCGGGCACTCCCAGGTCCAGCGCACTGCCGCGCAGGATGGTCTCGATGTCGAGGGAGGTCAGAGCCGGGTTGATGGCCAGCAGCATGGCGGCCGTGCCGACGACGTGGGGCACGGCCTGGCTCGTCCCGATCAGGTACCCGTGCGAGTAGATCGCCGGCTCCACGGTCTCGTCCTTGACGGCCGAGAGGACGCCGTCGGGCCAGCCATCGTTCCCGGCATCGGTTCCAGGACCACCACCCGGTGCCGCGATATCGACCGCCGAGCCGAAGGCCGAGTACTGGGTGGTCAGGAGCTGGCCGTCCACCGCAGCGACGGCAAACGTGCTGTCGTAGCGTGCGGGATAGTCGATCCGCCCGCCGCCGTTGCCGACCGCCGCGATCAGCAGGACGCCGACGTTGTCCGCGCGCGCGCAGGCCTCGCGCAACTCGGTGCTGTCTTGCGCCAGGCCGATCGAGAGGTTGAGCAGCCGCAGCGGGCTGGACAACCGACTGCCGTCGGGCAGGGCGAGTTGACCTGCCGCGTACAGGATCGCGTCGGCCGCGTCGCTGACGTAGCCACCGCCGATGCCGAGCGCACGCAGCATCATCAGGCGGCAGTCCGGCACGAGGCCGGCCACCCCCGGCCCGTCATGCCTGCCCGCGAGCAGCGCGGCGATGTGCGTTCCGTGCCAGCTCGACGTACCACCACCGGCGACTTGATCGCCGGGATCCGTCGGGTCGTCATCGCGGCCACCGCCGTCCGCGGCAATGGTCGGGTTGGAGACGAAGTCGTAGCCGGGCACGAACTGTCCCTCGAGATCGGGGGCCGCCGTGCTGCCGCTATCCACGATGCCGATCGTGATCGACTCATGGCCGCGCGTCACATCCCAGGCCGAGGTGGCCCCGATGGCGCGCATGTTCCACTGGCGGCTGTACTCGCGGCTGCCGGGCTCACCCGACGCGGCTCTCCGGATCCTCGCGGCTCGGCGTGTCGAAGAGTACGCGGTGCGAGCCGAGGCCCGTCTGGGCCCCCAAGCGCAGGCCGTGGCGTTCGCAGACCGCGTCGGCGTCGCAACCGGCACGCATGCGCACGAGCACGTGATCGTGCGCACAGCGCTGCTCGTCACCGATGCCCTCGGCAGCCGTCGGCACGGGGTGCGCCGCGGCGGCCGCCTGCAGGGCCACGGGTGCCGGATCGAACTTCGGTGAGAGGGCGAGATCGCTGCACGTGAGTCGCACCACCCACCAGCCCGTGCCGGTGCCCGCAGGGTTGAGCACGATCTCGTACTCCTCGCCGACCGCGGCATCGAAGACGAGCGTGTGCGGCTGCCCCCCCGCGGCCGTCGTCGCCACGGAGACGCCCGTGGCTCGCCGGAAGACCTCGGCCTGGAAGTCGTTGGGAACCCCCGTGTTCGTGGGGTCCGTCGCCTCGAAGGTCAACTCGAGTGCGATCGCCTGGCTCTCGACGCATTGGAAGATCAGGACGTCGGTGGGATCGACGCGGCCGAACCAGCCGCCCGCGCTCTCCAGGGTCCCGGCCACCTCGAGCACGCTGCCCGGCCAGACCGGGGGCAGACGATAGGGCTGGCTCGACAGGTCGTTGGGCTCCTGCTCGTTGAGGCGCCCCAAGTCGAAGTCGGGCAGCAGGACCATGCCGGAGAGCCCATCGACGATGACGGGGGGCGCCGGCTCATCGCCGGAGCTGCCGCCGCCACAGCCGCCGAGCACGGCCGCACAGAGAAGGAGGGTCGCAAGGCATGCGGCCGTCAGGCCACGGCGGGGACGCGAGAAGGAATGTCGCATGATGGTCGTGCGGTCTCCGTGTCGACAGCGCAAGCCCCCCCGGGCCGAGCCGATCATACCCGCGCCGACGGCTCGGGCAGGGCCGCTCCCGGCCGGAGTGAACCGGTCGAGGCGCCGTCCGGTACGTTCGCACCATGCTCGAGGTCCTCCTGCCTGCCGTCGGCGTCCTCCTGGCCCTAGGGCTGGCCCTCTCCGCCGCCATGGCCTGGGGCGCGCGCCGCGCCCAGGCGCTGGCCGCGCGCAAGGCCCCCGCAACATTTGCCGCGCCGCCGCGGGCCGCGGCCAGCGCGCCGCACGCCCGGCTGGCGTTCCTCGGCGAGGTGCAGCGG
>JARGNS010000533.1 GCA_029213105.1 Planctomycetota bacterium | reverse complement strand
CCCGGCGTCGGGGCCTCCGGCTGCGCGCTTGGCGCCCTTGGGCATGCGCCCGCCGGGCTTGGCGCGACCGGCTGGCGCGGGGCCCTTGGGCGTGGCGGCGGGGGCCTTCCCGGGCATGGACGCGCCGCCCTTCGGCTCGTTGCCCTGGCCGCCGCCCGTGCGGCGGTTCTCCCGCGGCGGGTCGAGCAGCAGGCGCATGCCGGCTTCGAGGCCGCTACGGATCTCGACGTAGTGCTCCGAGGCGAGACCGAGTTCGACCTCGCGTCGCTCGGCCTCGCCGTCACGCCACACGTAGACGGCGGGACGATCGGCCGTGCCCGCGATGGCCTGCGACGGTGCGGCAAGCACGTCCGGGAGCGTCTTGACGAGGATCTCGACCTGGGCGCTCATGCCCGGCTTCAGGATGCCGGGATCGCCGAGGATCTTGATCTTCGTGGTGTAGACCTTCAGGTCCGGATTGAGCCAGCGGTCGGCGGAGTCCGGGAGGCGGGCGACCTCGGCCACGCGCCCGCGGAAGCGCTTGCCGGGCGCGGCATCGACCTCGATCAGGGCGTCGAGTCCGGTGCTGACCTTGTCGATGGCCGTCTCGTGCACCTTGATGATCACGCCGAGGCTGCTGGGATCGGGGATCGTGATGAGGGCCTGCCCCTGACGGACTGTGGCGCCTTCGTCGATGCGCTCTTCGTTGCGACGCCAGCCACCGCTGTTGCTCGACGCATACACCACGAGTCCCGGCTGGGTAGCCAGGATCGTGGTCGACTTCTCCTGCTCGAGATAACCATCCAGCCGACGCTGCTTGAGCGAGAGCTGCTTCTTCTTGGAGATGACGGCCGAGCGCTTTTGGGCTTCGGCGGCGTCGGCCTTCTTGAGGGCCCGCGAGCGGCGGTCGTGGGCCTCGATGACGTCGCTGAGGAGCTTCTCCACGGCCTTCGGGAAGTCGTACTCGACGTACTGCTCCCGTGCAGTGCGGGCGCGCAGTTGCTCGATCTCGCGCCGTTCCAGGGCCAGGCGGTCGGCCTCGAGGTCTTCGCGGCTGACGTAGCCCTTGGCCTCGAGACGCTCCGAGTGCTTGAGCTTCTCGGCGGCCCGCCGGCTCTCCTCGTCGGCCAGACGGATGTCGCTCGTGAGTTCACGGATGACCTGCAGGCCCTCGCCTTCGAGCTCCTTGCTCTCCAGCAGGCCGTGGATCAGTCGACGGACGCCCTCGGCGATGCGGGCCTTGGGCGTCTCTGCGCCCTCCACGCCCTCCGCAGCCGACTCCGGGGCTGTGACGGCGCTGCGCGCCACGTCGAGGAGCTGGGCCGCGAAGCTCTTGCCGACGTAACGCTCGAGGTCGAGACGCGCGAAGCGCAGGTCGAGGTCGGCCTTGCGCAGGTCACTTGCGTTCTGCTGCAGCTGGATCTCGAGGCTGGTTACAGCCGCGGCGTGCTGGTCGCGTGCGGTCGAGACCTCGATCTCCTGGCGCACGCGCTTCTCCTCGAGTTCGGCGGGGTTGAGGCGCACGAGGACCGTGCCGTCCCGAACGTCCTGCGGCGTGAGCACCGTGCCTTCCTCGATCACGTAGTCGATCGTGCTGCGTCCCTCGAGCTTGTTGAGCACCTTGTGCGAGCGCAGGGACTCCAGGTTCCCGGACTCGATGACGGTGACACGCAACGGGCCCCGCACGAGCGGACTCGACAGCGCGAGATCCGTGCCATCCCGCTCCGCGTCGCGGAAGAAGCCGTACCAGATGGCGGCGCCGAGCAGGCCGAGCACGAGGATCGCGAGGACCGCGAACTTGGCGCTGCCGCGAGGACCGGACGGGAGGGGGAGGCAGGCAGAAGGCATCGGGGGGGTGATCATCGGGTACCTACGCTACCGGAGCGTCCAGGGCGTACGGCGGGCGGCGGCAGGCCACCCGCGGAGGCCGGGTCGGTGTGGGGCTTCGGGGCCGGCTGGAGCCTGGCTGGCTGAGACGGGGCAGGCTGCGACGGGGCAGGCTGCGAGGGGGCAGGCCAGGCGCGGGAGGCGGGGGCGGCGGGCAGCCCGCCTGCCGGCCGTCCCCCGGCGGGTTCGGCCAGGACCGGCTTCGGGACCCCCCGCGCGGGGTTGGGCTGCGGGCGCGGCGCGGCGCCGCCCGGTTCGACCCCGCCCGGCTTGACGACGCCCGGCTTGAGGGGCGTGGGCTGCGTGGGGGTGGACGGTCGGGCGCTTGCGCTGCTGGGGAGCGGGGCCGCCCGGATGGCCGGACGCTTGCGGACGACCGGGGCGGGGGCCGTGCGCGTTGGCGGGGCGGCGAGGCCCGAGGCGGCGGGGCGCAACGGCGGCGCGGCCGCCGGGAACCCGCTGTCGGTGGTCTCGGTTGCGCGCGGGCCATCCGCTCCGGGTGCGGCTTCGCTCCGGGCCCCGGGGGGATGGCCTGCGTCGGCCTGGGCCGCCTGACGGGTGCTGCGAGCTGGGGTCGGATCCCACCAGCCTTGGGCGTCGACGCGCAAGGTGCCCACATCGCGCTCCAGGGCGAGACGCGCGAGGGCATGGTCGACGAGGGCGGCCGTGACGGCATTGCGCGCCGTCAACCGCGCGGTCTCCGCCTCCAGACGGTCGCGCGTACGTGCTCGCCCCAACTCGAGCAGCAACTGCGTGCTCTCGACACGGCGTTCGGCGAGCCGGGCGCTCTCCTCCTGGATCTCGTAGCTGCGCTGGGTCTCGGCGAGGGTCCGGTAGGCCGCCCGGACTTC
>JARGNS010000532.1:1191-2721 GCA_029213105.1 Planctomycetota bacterium | reverse complement strand
GTCGTCCACATCGGCACATGGCCTTCCCCCCGATTTCAGGATGACACACTTGCCCTCTCCACACTTGAGGTACTCATCGTTGTCGCCCGCGCTCCAGCAGTACCTCACCCCCGGCGGCAAGTCCTTCTCACGAATCTCCGCACCCTTCCAGCGAATCAACTTCGGTTCACGGTTCGTCATATCAACACTCCTTCACCGACCGCCGCAGCAGCCGCCTGAGTTTGCCGACAGCCTGGGCCGTACCGCTCGCGGTCGGGAGGCTGTCGAGTTCGAGCTTCATCTTGTCGAGGTCCAGCAGCAGGCGAGCCAGTCGGTACTCTGGCAACTGGGCCTTGTCGAGGTCGCGGATTGCACGGCTGCTGTCACGGTCCAAGGCACGCTGCCACGCGAGGCAGATGACGTGCCCGTCGCCCCAGTAGTTCGACGCCAGCGTGAACTTGAGGGCCGAGGCGTAGTCGCCCTTCCACTCGCGGACCACGAACTGGTCGGCGGCGTCGAGGACGTGGTTGAAGGGGGCGGTGGTCACTCGCCCTTCTCCTGCTCGTCAATCCACGCCGCCATCTTCGGCAGCAGGGACTTGGGCCAGTCCTTGATGTCGCCCTCCTGCTCGAAGTGAATCCGCATTGCTGCAAAGCCCAGCCCGGCCTTCTCCAGCCGTGCCGCCACCTTCTTGGCGGTCGCTGCGCCAACGGGCTCCGGTCCCTTGCCGGGGTCGTTGGGGCGGATGCGGATGCAGGGGACGGTGTCGCGGCCCATCTTCGTCGTCGTCGCGTACACCGTGATCTGCTTGCCGACCCACTTGGCGGCGTCGGTGCCGTGGAGCTTGCAGACCGTGTCCTCGTTGGTGCGGTTGCCCAGGACCAGCCGCTTGTCCGTCTCCTTGAACGACAGCGTCGGCTTGATCTCGGGGTCGCGGAGGTCCTGCCGCATCAGCTTCTCGTGCTGCACGGACTTGATCGTCAGTGTCACGTCCTGCTGCAACTCGACCGCCGCGAGGTAGTCGTTGGGGTTGAGGAGTTTGCCGTTGAGGATTGCTCGTTGTTTCATGTCAGTTGGCTCCGGTGAGGGTGGTGATGTAGATTGCGACTCCGCCGCCGATGAGGATGATCGCGATCAGGACGATGAAGGTAAACCACGCCTCAAAGCCCCCCTTGTCGCCCTGTTCCCACGACGACCCGAAACCGAACGCGATGACATGTGTGATCGCAAGCACGACGATGGTGATTATGTAGCCGATGATTGTCATCTGCACCCAGCCTTCCTGTAGTTCCTGTTCCTGCCGATGTGGTATCCGTCACAGAACGGGCACCTGTACGGCTTGTTGCTGCCGTTGCGAACGCTCTTGCGTGACAGATATGCGTTCAGTCCATCTGCCGCAGCCCCGGCCTCGGGCTTGGTCTCGTACCGCTTCTTGTTGAGGCAGTTGGAGAGGTGGGGCATGTCGGTCTCCTACTCGAAGTCGGCGAGGGTGACGGTGAGCTTGCCGAGGACGCGGACGCCTACGCTCGAATCGCAAGTCCATGTGCTGTC
>JARGNS010000532.1:0-1181 GCA_029213105.1 Planctomycetota bacterium | reverse complement strand
CACAAGGCACGGTTCGCCTTTCCACTCCACCACCGTCCCATAGTCGAGGTCGGCGACGTCCTGCCTGTCATCGCCCTCACGCTTCACACCGCTGATCCGAAACTCTTTCATCACTGACTCCTCGCCCAACCGGGCAGTTCAAGTTCCTCCACGCCCTCACCGGCACCGGGCCAGTTGTCAAGGGCGAGGCAGGTTGCGAGCTTGTTGATTGCTGCGGCCCATTGGGACAGGCCGCGGTCGAGCCACGCCCTGCTGCACTCGTACACCGCCGCGTCGAATGGTGCCGCCGTCTCCACGCACGGGATGAGGCACTTGGAGACATCGAAGTGGCAAGAGAGGGCCTGGGTGTAGTGAGCAAAGCTGATCGGGTAGCCGAGCTTGTACGCCTGCGTGCCGAACTCGTGCGGGTCGATGCTGCGGGCGGTCTTGATGTCGGACATGACGCCGTCGTGGAAATGGTCGATGCGGGCCTTGCACCGAACCGTGAATCCGTCGCTGGTCGGCTGATCCCAGACGATGCACAGCTCGCGGTGGCCCTCGTCGAACCGGGGGCACTTGGGCTGCCGCTGGAGGTTCGTCACCATCCCGGTGATGTCGTCGTGCCAGCCCTCGGCCAAGATCAGCGGGCCGTGTTCCTTCTCGTGGCGGGCAAAGGTGGCGGGCTGGGCGTTGGGCTTGAGGCCGTCGATGGTCGTGGCGGCAGCGTAGACCTCGGGCTCAAGGAATGCCGCGTGGAGTGCGGTCCCGAGTCGCATGGCAGCAGTTGGCAGCTTGGGCTCGGAGTTGAAGCTGTGCAGGGCGTGGATCGGGGCGTCGTTGTGGAGACGCTTGACGAGGCCGGACGACACCGCGTTCCAGGCGTGGTAGTCGGAGCCGGGGATGTCGCGGTAGATGCCGGGGGGCGGGCACTCGTCGGGGGTGCGTGGGCAGAGGGGGAGGTGGAGTGTCATGGGGTGTCCTTTCTGGTGCGGGCAAGGACGTCGCGAGCCTTGATAATCACGATGTCCCACGCCCCTTCAAAGTCGCAATGCTCTATCGCCTCCATGCCGTCCTGTCGGATAATGTCCGCTACGGTGCGTTGCCCCGCGATGTCCTTCAACGCATCCAGCAGCCGGTCGCGGGCGTCGGTGAGTTCCTCGACGCGAGTTCTCAGTTCATGCACCCCGTCGATCAGTGTGTAC
>JARGNS010000531.1 GCA_029213105.1 Planctomycetota bacterium | reverse complement strand
AGGACGGCCAGCGCGCCGAGGCCGCCGGCGAGCGCGAGGGCCTGCAGGCCGCGCGCCGCGTCGCGCGGCCCGCGCCACGAGGCCAGCAAGGCGTAGGCGAGCAGCGGGGGCAGGATCCAGGTGCGCCCCGCGCGCGCGACCGTGCCCCAGTCCTCCCCGAAGGCGGGCAGGCCCAGGAGCGCCACCCCCAGCGGCAGCAGCAGCAGGGTCGTGCCCAGGCGACCCAGCGCCGGACGGGTGCTGGCCGCCTGCCAGGCGGCGAGCAGGGCGAGGGCGCAGAGCAGGGCGTAGAGCACCCCACGCAGCACGCCGCCCGTCGAGAAGACCTGCTCCCCCAGGAAGGCGGGCTGGCCGGCCACGAGGACGGCGCCGAGGGCCAGGAGAAGGGCGGTCCGGCGGCGATCGACGGGCAGGTCGTCCATGGGCGTTCGGACGCCGGTCGCCGCGTCGGTCATTCGAACAATGCGCTCGCGAAGGCGTCGGGGTCGAACGCCTCGATGTCGTCGATCTGCTCGCCGACCCCGATGAACTTGACCGGAACGCCGATGGCGTCGCGAATGGCGAGGATGGCGCCGCCCTTGGCGGTGCCGTCCAGCTTGCTGACGAACAAGCCGGTGACGTCGGCCGTCTCGTTGAACAGCTCGGCCTGGCGGACGGCGTTCTGGCCGGTCGTGGCGTCGAGGACGAGCAATACCTCGTGGGGGGCGCCGGGCACGGCCTTGCCCACCACGCGACGGATCTTGCCCAGTTCCTGCATCAGGTTGGCCTGGGTGTGCAGGCGGCCGGCCGTGTCGATGATGACGTAGTCCGCGTTCCGGGCGGCGCCCGCCTCGCAGGCATCGAAGGCGACCGCGGCGGGATCGGCGCCCGTCGCCTGCTTGACGATGTCGACGCCGTTGCGCTCGCTCCAGATCGTGAGCTGCTCCACGGCGGCCGCGCGGAACGTATCGCCCGCACCCAGCACCACGGAGTGCCCCTGGTTGCGCAGGTACTTCGTGAGCTTGCCGATGGAGGTCGTCTTGCCCGCGCCGTTCACGCCGCAGACGAGGACCACGGTCGGGCCTTCGGCGGCGCGCGGCACTGCCGTGCCGCCCATGGCGAGGCGCTCACGGATCTGCTCCTGGAGGAACGCCTGGACGTCCTCCGCCGTCTTCAGCTTGCCGCCCGCGCCGCGCACGGCGTCGATCAGGTCACTGGTCGTGCCCGGGCCGACGTCCGAGAGCAGCAGGGTCTCCTCGAGTTCCTCGAGCAGCGTCTCGTCGACCGCACGCCCCAGGGTCAGCACCGCCTTGAGGCCGCCGCCGAGCTTGTCGCGCGTCTTGGCGAGACCCGACTTGAGTTTGTCGAAGAGGCCCATGGAATGTCGTCCTCCGTGGCCTGCTAGGCGTGCAGGCCCTGGTCCTTGCGGATGCGATCGAGGATGCCGTTGATGAACGCGCCCGACTGCGCCGTGGAGAAGCGCTTGCCGAGTTCGATGGCTTCGTTGATGGCGACCTTGGTCGGCACGTCGCCGGCATGCAGCAACTCGTAGCAGCCGATGCGCAGTGCGTTGCGATCGACGGCCGCCATGCGCTGGAGGTCCCAGTTGGCCGCGGCCTTCTCGAGCAGGGCGTCGAGGGCGTCGCGGTGGGACCAGACCCCGGCAACGAGCTCGCGGGCGAAGACCTTGGTCTCGATGATCGCGTCGGAGGCCGCACCGCTGGCGCGCAGCTCCTCGTCGAGGAACGCGTCGAGCTCCACGCGGTAGTCGCCGTCGTGGTACTCGAGCTGGAACAGGAACTGGAGCGCGAGCTCGCGCGCGCGGCTGCGGACTCTCACGGGCGGCGCCTCCGGTTCTCGAGCGTGCGATAGGTGGCAGCCATGCGTACGGCCGCGTCGGCGGACTCGATGCCCTTGTTGCCGCCCTTGCCCGTGCCGTCGCCCGAGCGGGCGTCGGCCTGGGCGCGGGTGTCGGCGGTGATCACGCCCATCGTCACGGGGATGCCGGTCTCGAGCGCGACCTGCTGCAGCCCCTGGGCACAGCAGCCGGCTACGTAGTCGAAGTGCGGCGTCTCGCCACGGATCACGCAGCCCAGCGCGATGACGGCGTCCACGTCTTCGCCCTTCGCGACCCACTGGGCCACCTGGGGGAGTTCGTACGCGCCCGGGACCTCCAGGACGAGGATGTCGTCCGTCTGCACGCCCGCGGTGGTCAGGGTCTCGATCGCGGCGGTCTGCAGCCGTGCCGTGATGTCCCCGTGCCACTGCGCGGTCAGGACGGCGACGCGGAGGCCGGCACCGTCGGGCAGGGAGGGAATGGTCTCGGGCAGGGTGGGAAAGATCCGGGGTGGACCGCGGATGGTAATGCCGCAGTCCGGGAGGAAGAACAGGGGAACCGGTCGCCGCGGACTACCATCCCCGCATGCGCACCGTGGAGGAGGCCCTGGAGTTGCTCGCCCACGCGGCCGGAGCGCCGCGGCGGACGGTGGTCCCGGTGCCGCTGGCCGCGTCTCTCGGCCGGATCCTGGCCACGGACGTCGTCATGGACCACGACGTGCCCCCCTTCCGCCGGGCCGCCATGGACGGCTTCGCCGTGCGGGCCGCCGAGGTCGCCGTCGGGGCGACGTTCCGGATCACGCAGGCCGTCATGGCCGGCGACGATCCCCACGTGCCCGTCCCCGCCGGGGAGGCCGCCCGCATCATGACGGGGGCGCCCGTGCCCGACGGCGCGGACGCGGTCGTACCG
>JARGNS010000530.1 GCA_029213105.1 Planctomycetota bacterium | reverse complement strand
ATCTGCGCACGAGCGCGCGCAGTCGCGCCGCCCGCGCGGCGGTCGTGGCCTTTGCTCTCGGGCTCGTCCTGGCCGCTCTCACCGGCGGCGGCATGCCGTCGGCGAGCCTGCTGCTGATCGCGGCCCTGTTCGTCGTGTTGCTGGTCGTGACGGGCTTCGCGGTCGGGGCCGGCACCGTCCTGCCCGATGACCGCGTGGCGGGCCGGGAGGCGTGGCTTGCAACGCTGGCCCCGCCGGCCTGGAAACGGCGGCTTTCGGTCGTGCTGGCAGGCTGGCTGCTCGCGGTGGGCATCGGGCTCGTCGGGGGCGCCCTCGCCGGGGGCGTGGCCACCCTCGTGCGCGACGACCTCTCCCTGCGCGGCTGGCAGCCCGTCCCGCTGCCCGCCACGCGCATGCTCGGCGGCGCCGAGCCGGTCGAGATCCACCTGCCGCCCGTCGCGGCCGGCCACGGCGAGATCGAGCTGGAGGTCCGCCCGCTGATCCGCGGGCTCCAGCTGATCGATGTGGCCGAGATCCTCTGGACGACCGACCTCACGACGGGCTCGCTGCGCGTGCCGGTGCGGGGGCCCGTGCGCTTCACCCCCCCGGTGGGGACCCGGCAGGTCAGTCTCGCGCTCCTCACGCCCGGCGTACGCATGCGCATCGTCGAGGCACGGCGTCTCGGGCCCGCGCGGAGTCCGATCCCCACCCTCGCGTGGGTCGGGCTGCTGCTGGGACTCTGCGCGGGCACCGTGGCGCCCGTGGCCGTCTTGCTCTCGCGTGCGACCAGCGGTCAGACGGCCGCGGCTGGCGCGTTCAGCCTCCTGATGCTCGGCAGTGTGAAGGACGGCATGCGGGACCTCGCCGCGCGACTCGAGCCCGAGGGCCTCAACGCACTCGTGCCCGCCGCGCTCGAGGCCTTTGCATTCCTCGCCCCCGAGGCGCCGATCCTGGAGATCCTCGTCGAGGCGACGGCGCAGCGCGCGCCGCCGCTGGGCGCGCTCGGGAGCGTGCTTCCGGCCCTGGGCTACACGCTGCTCGTGGCGGTGCTTGCGAGCGTGCCGGCCCCCGCGCCGCTGCGGGTCGGAGTCAACACATGAGGCGCGTCCTGCTCTTCGCGCTCGCGGCCGCGTTGCTGCTGGTCGCCGCGCTGCTGCGCGAGCCGCCGGCGCGGGGGGAGAAAACGACCCTCGGTGCGGTCGGCGAATCGATGGGGGGGATGCGCGTCGTCGTGATCGACGGCTTGTTCTTCCGCGCGGAGGCCCTGCGCCGGCGGGGCCGGCTCGAGGATGCCGCCGGGCTGTATCACGCGATCCTCGAGCTCGACCCGGCCAACGAGGCCGCGACGATCTTCCTCGCCGACCTGTTCGTGGACGGCATGCTGCCCGGTGCCGTGGAAGCCGAGGCGCGCTTTCTCTGGTGGCGTGAGGCACGCGGCGTCCTGACCGACGCGCTGGCCCGCAGCCCGACCTCGGCGCCCCTGCACGATCGCGCCGCCTCCCTCATCACCCGCCTGCCCCTGGCCAATCCCGACCTCGAACCCCGGCTGGCCCGTGAACTCGGCAACTGGCGGCTCGCGGCCCTGCGTCATCTGGCCATCGCGGTGGAGCAGACGGGCACCCTGGCCCGGCGCGGCCGCGGCCATGTGGTGCACGCCTCGCTGCTGGCCCCCGATGTGGCCGCCCGCGCCCTGCGAGCGGACGACGAGGCCACCTACACGGAAGCCCTGCGCCTGGGGCGCCGCCTGCAGGTGGTGCGGGCGGGGGTCCTGGAACAGGTGCTGATGGAGGCGGACCGCCCGGAGAGCCTCGGCGCCCTGCTCGCGGCCTCCCTGGACGCCCTGGAGGCGGTCGCGGCCGTCCCGGGGCAGCCCGACGCCCCGGGGGCCGCCGAGGCCGCTGGGGCGGCCGTGGCGCGTGTGGAAGGGCTGCAGACCAACCTCCTGCTCACCCGCCTGCTACGGGAAGTCCTCGACGGCCACCGCTGAGCGCGTACCCTGCCCGGTTCGCGCCCGATACCCGGCCGCGCTCGAGGATGACCCCATGGGTTCCCGCCAGGCACAAGACGACCGCAGCATCGACGGCGACGGACTGCTCGCCCGCGTGGTCGAGCTGTGCCACGAGCGCAAGGCCGAGGATCTCGTCTCCCTCGATGTGCGCGAGCTCGTCGACTACATGGACCACCTCGTGATCTGCACGGGGCGTAGTGCGCGCCAGAACCGGGCGATCGCGGAGCACGTGATCACGCAGCTCAAGCGCGAGCACCGCGTCCTGCCGCTCTCGCGCGCCGGGCTCGACGCCGGCAGCTGGGTGTGCGTCGACTTCGTGGACGTGGTCCTGCACGTCTTCGAGCCCGAGACGCGCGACCACTACGACCTTGAGTTGCTGTGGGGCGAGGCCGCGCGCACGGAGCACGAGGCGCCGGCGGGGCTCGAGTCGGACGCGTCCGATCCGGATCTCGCGGACGCGGTCGAGGCCGAGGCGGCGGAAGAGCTCTAGCGGGCGGGCCGCCCGGCGGCCGGGATCCGCGAGCGACTGCCGCGCGGCGACGGCGGTGTGCGGCTACAGCCCGCGCGCCCGCACGCTAGTGCGGCAGAACACCGCGCGGCTACAACCCGCGCGCCCGCACGGCTAGAACCCCGCACGGTAGTGCGGCAGAACAACGTGCGGCTACAACCCGCGCGAGCGCGGCTACCACCCGTCGGCGGCGTCGAACTCCTGGAAGTCGCCGACGGCGGCGCCGTTGCGATCCGCGCCGG
>JARGNS010000529.1 GCA_029213105.1 Planctomycetota bacterium | reverse complement strand
CGGCGTTCGTGACGACGAGCAGCGAACTGCCTGCCATCGCGACGGCGGCGAAGGAACTCCCCCCCGGCATGGCCGCGGCCTGGAGGGCGCGGGCCGTGACCGACGCGGTGCACCTGGCCCCGGACAACACCGAGCTGCGCGCGCGCGGCGGGGAGGTGCAGGGCAAGAATGCGGCGGGCAAGCGTGGCTGGATCCTGCTCGAGACCCAGAAGAGCCGCGCGCGCCGCTCGAAGCTACGCAAGGCCGCCACGAAGGCCCTGAAGTCCGCACCGAAGCCCAAGAAGAGCGAGCCGCGGGCAAGCGACCAGAGCTCGACCGTCACGTGGACCACGGCGCTCCAGGGCGGCCGCGCGCGGCTGACGGGCACGACCGATCGCGACGAGTTGGCCCAGATCCTGCGCAACGTCGAGGCGACGTTCCCGTTCTTCGAGGCGGCGTTCCAGCGCACCGCGGAGCCCCTGCCCGGCCTGACGGTCCATGTCGTCGACAACATCAGCACGGGCAACGTCTACCTGGCCGAGCAGAAGGGCGCGGAGCAGAAGTGGCTGCGCTTCGTCTCACCACTGATCTCGGTCTGGGTGCCCAGGTCCAGTCGCCTCCTCATCAAGGCCCCGCTCCCCGAGACACGGCTGGAAGCGGGCCCGCGCATGGTGATGAGCGCGCACATGAGTCGACGCTTCGGCATCCACAGCAAGATGGGTTGGGCCGTGGAGGGCTTCGGGCTCTACCTCACGTGGCATCTGACGGGCACCCGCCTGATCAACGCCGTGCGCGAGAGCCAGTACGGAGAGCAGGAGGAGAAGGTCGACCTCGCCAAGCGACTGCGCGAGTCCGAGACCGACTGGCTTGCGGAGGCCCGAACGCTCGTCGCCGGAAAGCACGCCCCCGATCTGCGCCTGCTGCTCGGCAAGACGGTCAACACCATGACGCCGGAGGACGTGCTCTACAGCTACATCCTCGCGATGTGGCTCATCGAGGGGCACCGCGATCGCCTGGGCGGTTTCCTGCCCGCCCTGGCCGGGGTGAAGGATGCGGACTTCGACCTGGCGTTCGCCGAGCATCTCGGCTTCGACGTCGCCACGGCGGAGCGCCGCGTGAAGCGCTGGCTGGAAGAGACCGCCAACCTCAAGTCGTGATATGGCATACCTCGGCGGGCTTGTCGGGGGGGCGTCCTAGGTTCCGCGAGATGACCCGACAGTCACAGAAAGACGAGGAACTACGCCACGCGCGGCAGTGGGCCGTTCACGTCCCCGAGCTGTCCGCCCTCCCGATCGTCGCCTCGCACGCGGAGCCTCCGGACGTGAGGGTGGGCGACCGCATCGGGATCGAGATCACGCGGTACCTCCGGAACGGCTCGCCCCGCGATGAACCCGCCGCCGTGGCCCTCGAGATCATGCAGAACCAGGTGACCCGGTTGGCCGAGGCGCAGTACCAGAGCCTGGGCGGGCCGCCGGTGGGCGTCAGCGTCTTCTTCGCGACGGCTCCGATTCCGCGGTCTGAGCGGCGCGGCCTGGCCACGAGCCTCGCCGAGGCGGTGCGAGCGCTGCGCCTCGAGCCGGGTGTCCAGGGTCGCATCGAGCCCTCCCAGCTGCCGGCGCGCGCAGCGCGGTTCGTTCGCGGCGTGTCCGTGCACGGACGCGGCGCGGGCTGGGACTGCGGGTCGGGCTTCCTCGTGGACGACAGCTGGGACGGAGTCATCGCGCGGGTGCGGGACAAGGAGGGCGATCTCGGGGACTGGCCGGCATGGGCCACCGAGCGCTGGTGCCTGGTGGTGGCGCCCGGCGAGGTCCATGCGCCTGGCGGACCCGCACTCGTCTCCGCGGGCATCCTGCCGCAGCCGGACCATCTCCCCGACGTCGACCTCGAGACGCCCTTCGATCGCGTCTACTTCCTGGACGCCCTCACGGACTACGTGCGGCGGCTCGCCTAGAGCTGACGGAGGTCCGTCGCATCGGCGCCGCTGCCGAACCAGAGCATCCACGTGGCCGGGCTGATGTCGACCGACACGACGCGCGAGTTGTCCCCGGCGTGGGCCCGCCCTGCATCGGCCGCGGCCGCGGAGACGAACCGCTTGTTCGCGGCGTGGCGCTTGGCCGCGTTCGACGCGCCCGAGACATTGCGCGTGGAAAGCTGCCAGGCCTTGGTCTGATCCACACCGCTGCTGAACGGCATGAGCTGGTCGCTGCTCCCGCAGCCGACGAGCACCCCGGCGCCCACAGCAGCGCCGGCGATCAAGAACAGGCGACGGGAGAGGCGGCGGTTGTCCGCCGCCCCCCCGCCGCTGGAGGTGGCAGAGGGGTTCACGACTTCCCCCGCCCCTTCGGCCCTGGAGCCGGACTGGGCTTTGCACGCGCCACGTAGCCGTCCAACCTCGTAACTCATCTTCTCCCGATCAGGGTCCGCACCGACTCGATCCGACCCGAAGGCCGGGGCCGGTGCATCACATCAAGGCCGTGATCTACGCGTGCTTTCTGCAGCGAGGAGGATGCCGCTCGCGCCGGGTCGTGTCAATCCCTCGTCCACGGCAAGTCGTCCAAGTCGACATTGCCCCCCGAGAGGATGATGCCCACGCGCTTGCCGGCGAGTACCGGGTGCAGCCGCGCGCACGCGGCCAGGGGCACGGCTGCGCTCGGCTCGATCACGGTCTTCATGCGCTCCCAGACAAGGCGCATGGCGCTTGCGATCTCGCCCTCGGCCACGGTCGGGATCGCCGTCAGGTGGGACTGCAGGATGCCGAAC